>NZ_LT669939.1 GCF_900128505.1 Parabacteroides timonensis | reverse complement strand
GGCGAAAGCCGCCGAGGGCCCGGAGCGCAGGCTGGCCGAGGGCGTGGCCGCTTGGCTGGAGAAGGATACGGAACGGGCCGCCGCCATCTTCCGCTCCTTGGCGGACGACGTGCGGGTGGGCGAGCAGGCACGGGCCAATCTGGAGCGACTGGATTGATCCGCACGGACACGTGCTTATCGTTATAGAATGAATGTATAATGTTTTAAAAAAGGAGGTAAATCATGCCAATCAGGTACAAACTGGTGCAACGCAAGGATTTCTCGAAAGATGCCCCCACGGACGGCAAGCGCTACTACGCCTCGCTGGTGAGCAACGGCACGGTATCGCTCGATGAGCTTTGCGAGAGTATCGCCGAGGAGACGGCACTGACGAGCGCCGACGTAAAAAGTATCCTCGACCGCCTGCCTCGCATCCTGCGCCGCCACCTGAGCGAGGGGCGTAACGTGCAGATGGGCGAGTTCGGTAGCATCCGCCCGACGCTGGGCAGTCAAGGCTCGCTCACGAAGAAGGAGTTCAACGCCGCCACGATGATGAGGAAACCGGGGCTGGTGTTCACGCCGGGCAAGTTGCTGCAAGACATGCGTGAAAACGTGACATTCTTGCGGGTAAAGGATCCGGACGAGGAGGCTGCGGGCGATAGCGAAAGCCCGGACGAGATCTGATCTCCATCCGGGGCGGCCCTCTCCGAGGTCTGCGGCGGATGTCCTTGGAGGCCTGCCGCGGATGTCTCAGAAGGTCTGCCGCAGACCTCTAAGGGGGATTGCCGCAGACCTCCAAGGAGGCTCGTGGCGGATGCCGGAAGAGGGATACCGAGGACTAACGCTGATATTGTCAATGACTGGAAGCTAATATTTCTAACATTTAATTAAACAATACGATGAAACGAAAAAGTACATTATGGGCACTCGCCTTCGCTTGCGTGGCGGTGTCTTGTTCGGACGACCTGAAGGACGGGCCGAACGGTAACAACGGGAATGAGGCCGACGGCGAGAACGTCTATGTGACCGTGAACATCGCTACCGGCTCCACGAACGGGGCTATGACGAAAGCCGATGATCCTACTGGTGGAGAGGATGGCGACGGTAACTTGACCGGCTCCGAGGCCGAGAACAAGGTGAACGACGTAAACCTTTATCTTTTTGAGGGGGCTGCGATAGATAAGATTGATTCTTATGGAAGCTCAGATATCGGTACAGAAAAAGATGCGTCTCTATTTGCCACCGGTACTAACACGGTAAACAGTAACGACGTTATGATCTACGGTTGCGGTTTTACCAACACTGTGGCGGGAAACACGCCGGACGACGAGCCGCATCACACGTCGAACGCTACGGTTACCGTCAAGGTGAACGAGTCACCGGGCGAAACGACGAAAACTTATCATGTGATCGCCGTTACGAACCTAGGTTCCGCCAAGACGTTTACCACATTGACCCAATTGCGGGACTTCTTGCAAGAAACGGCATGGAAGGGCAAGAATGAGTATGGAACAGCCAATTCGTTCGTGATGTCCACCCACCAGATGAAGGGTGTGAACGGAGGTTCCAGCGTATCGATCTCCCAAGATAATACGGTAGAAGGCAATCCGGCTACCACTACGGTGTATGTAGAACGTTTGGCCGCTAGGGTTGACTTGAAGCTGGCCGATGGCTTGGCCGGCGACGGGATAACGGTGGATAACTCCATAAGCATCGACGGCGAAAGCGATTTAAACCAAACAAGTGATGCCGCTAAAGACAAGATCAAGCTGACCGGTTACCAGTTGATCAACCAATTGAAGGGCGGTACTTATATGCTGAAAAGGGTGACGGAAGAGTTAACAGGAACGCAAAACGATCCCTATAAGGCCGTGACGGAAGCTACGAAATCCAACTATTTGATGAATGAGATTTGGACTAGCTCTGAGTTCAAGTTCAATTACGTGCTAGATCCTTGGACGAAGAATAAAACATATAATGGCTCCGGTACCTTCCCGACAGCAATCACTCCGGCTGGTTATTATACGGGGGATGCTACTACTGCTGTCACCACTAAATCATCAATGTCGGAAATCTACGCCAACCAGTACAATATTGATTTGAATGAAACGACACCTGTCAAGATAGCAAGTGCGACAGCCATAAGCACCACGGACTTCACCCCGGTTCTTTACACGATGGAGAACACGGCCAGCGCGGCGCAACAGAAGACAGGCTTCACGACCGGTATGCTGTTCGAGGGCGTATATACGCCGCACGCTTGGAGCGAGTACGTATCAAATGATACTGAGACGGGGGTTAAAGTTTCTGTATATAAGGAAAATTCCAGCTTCTACGTGGTAAACGATCTGTATAACAGCGAGGCCACGCCCAGCCGCTATTTATGTAAGGACCTGAAGACGATCGGCGTGCTTGCTTTCGCTAACCTTGAAGGTGAAACGAATGGCGTTGATATCATTAAGCTGTTATTCAATGACGATGTTACTTCTACTACCGTTACGTTAGAAAAGTTGAAAGAGGCCGTCGCTGGGATGAACAAGAACTATAAGTTGGGCGAGGCTTATCATGACTATTTGGACGGGGTATTGAATCCCGAGCAAAATGCTCCAAGCGATTTTGGCGAAAGTACAATCACCGCTATCAAGTGGAGCTCGTTCATTACTGCTGCCGGTAAAGAAGCAGACAAACCGCTTAAAGATCCGGCTAACGAGACAGATAAAGTAACCGCCTCCGAGAATATCAAGAGTGACTACAACATCTCCTTCTATAACGAAGGTAAGTCTTACTACCGTTACTGGATCCGTCACGCCAATAATGACGATGCCAACGTAATGGGTACGATGGAATTCAGTATCGTCCGCAACAACGTATATCAATTACATGTGTCCGGCGTAAGCGCATTGGGCGATCCGCTGCCTTTCACTCCGGGAGAATCCGAGCCGGGTACCGACGTGGAGAGCGAGAATATCTATATCAAAGTGGAATTGTACGTGAGAGACTGGGTTAAGCGTAATCAAGGCTCTATCATCCTCTGATCCCCCGTCGGACCGATCCCACAGGCCGGGATGCTCCTCCCATCCTAAAGCTATGACCCTACGCATGGGAGACGGGCGAGGCCCCCTCGGTTAGGAGATAATAGAGGGGACGATTCCCGGCTCATACACCGAGCCTCGCCGCCAAGACCCCGGGTACGGGGCGGCGGGGCTTCCCTGAGAATTATCTTTGGCGATAAACAAAACAGTTTGACTTTTAGAATATGAAACGATTATCGAATATACTGACAACATCCATCGGGACGCTCGCGCTGGCCGGACTGACCGCCTGCGATTTCATCCACGACAACTCCCTCGCACCCTGCGAGTACAGCCTGCGCCTCGTCTACGATTACAACATGAAATTCGCCGACGCCTTCGGGCACGAGGTGACGAAAGCCGCGCTGTTTATCTGCGATGACAAGGGTAATTTCATCACGCGGCGAGACATTGAGGGCGACGAGCTGAAGGCCAACCATATCGTGATGGACCTCGACCCCGGCACCTACCAACTGCTTACGTGGGCGGGGCTGGACGACGACTCCTACCAATGGCCCGAGCCGGCTCCCGGCTCCTCTACCATCGAGGACATCCGTGTCCGTACCCTGAGAGAGCCCGACACTACCCAACCCAATGAACTGGAACCCCTCTGGCACGCCCTTGACACGCTTGTCATCACCGGCGACAGCCACGAGGAGAAAGAGATATCGTTGGCCAAGAACACCAACAAGCTGCGTGTCGTATTGCAAGACACCGAGGGCTATAGCATGGATGCCCGAGACTTCACCTTCCATATCACCGCCGACAACGGCTACATGGACTACGACAACCGCCTCCTCGACGACCCGGCCATCACCTACACGCCCTACTACCAGAAGAGCGTAGACATCGCCGACGGTGACGACTCGATCAACGGCAAGCCCGCCAACCGGTACGTGGCCGTCGCCGAGCTGAACACCATGCGCCTCATGGCGGGCGAGAACTACCGCCTCGTCGTGCGCCACAAGGACTGGGAGAAGGACGTGCTGAATGTCAACCTCAACAGCTACCTCCTCCTCACCCAGATGGAGGGGCACGACATATCGGCGCAGGAATACCTCGACCGGCAGGACGAGTACTCCATCGTATTCTTCCTCACCCCGATCGTATGCCCCGACTGCCCCGACCCCGATCCCGACCCTGATCCTGATCCCGACCCCGACCCTGATCCTGATCCCGACCCCGACCCTGATCCTGATCCCGATCCCGACTCGGACATCCCCGACCCGGACGTGCCCATCGTAGGCTACGCCTGCTACAAGATACAGGTGAAAGACTGGGTGATCCGATTGAATGACGCTGATTTATAAACAACATAAAGAGAAAGACATCCATGTACAACCGATATAAACAAGCCTTGGCGATAGCGGCCTCGCTATCGCTCCTCTTATCCTTCCCCGCCTGCTCCGACGAGCGAGGAGGCGGGCCGGAGGTGCCGGAGACAAAGTATGCCCGGTTGACCATCTCGCTGGGAAGCATAGAGCGGCAGGCGGTCACCAAGGCCGGCGAGACCTCCACCGAAGTCGTGACCACCGATGAAGACTCGGAATACGAACGTCATCTGGCCGACTGGCGCATCATCATCGTGAAGAAGCGTGCGGATGGTGCGTTCGTGTACGACAGCGGCGTATCGAATGAAGATGCTCCCTTGAATCCCGTCCCCGATTCAAGGGACGAGGCCTCGGTTGAGCTGGAGGTCGGACAATATTACAAGTTCTACGCCTTGGCCAACCTGAGCGGACTCACGGCGGAATCGAAGCAAGAGATCGAAACCGAGTTGGATGCGCTGAAGGAGGGTTCCGTATTCGATCCCGCTGCGCTGGACGCCACCTTGCGAGCGATCACCGACTATACGGAAACGGGAAAGACCTACATCCCGATGAGCAGCTACGGCTATCCGCTGGGCGATACCGGCTTGCTTATAAAAGACAAGGATAACGAGCTGGAGATCGAGCTGATCCGTCTCTTGGGCAAGGTGAGCGTGGAGGTTATGAACCGTACAGGGAAGGAGGTCACGATAACGGGCATCGAGGTCGGTAAGTTCCGCAAGGACGGGACCCCCCAGTACTTGTTCCCGTGGGACGTAAAGACGGGAACGAACCTGTTGCTGTTGTCGCAAAATTCTCAGACGGTTGAGATCAACAATCCCCGATTCCCCACTCAAGCCGAGGAGGAAGGTAACCCCTATACGGTGAGCTTAAACGACGACAACCGAAAAATCTCAGATAACGACACCCGGTCTTACTCGTTTCTGGTAACGGAGACAGCCAACGGGAACCAGACCAACGGCGGCGGTAAGCCTATCACGATCAAGCTCACGACCGACGGCAAGGACGATACCCCGAAAGAGACCCGTTTCTCGTTCGTGCGCCGCAACGACTGGCTGAGGATCCCGATCCTGCTATCCGACGTGAGCGTCACGTTTACGCCTAGCATGAGCCATATGCCCATCGGCGGGCTGCCCCACACGATCACGATCCCGGCGGGAGCGTCCATCCCGGAGGTGCCTTTCAGCACGCAAGGCCACGGGGGGAAGGTGACGATCGCTTTCGAGATCCAAAGCGTCTCCGGCCTGACAGGTCCGAAGATATTGTTCTATTCATCGGGCAGCGATTCTTACGAACTAGGCGAGGCGCACCCCTTCTCCAGCGCCGTGGTCGGAAGCTCGGATAACAAGTCCGGCCTGCTCTACGACCTGTCGTCTTCTACACAACCATATGCGCCATGGATCACCGAGACCGGAGCGACCGCCCTGCAACTGAATGAAGGCGACTCCGATTTGAAAGGCTCTTTCACGGTGACGACGCAGGAACTGGCAAAACACGCCGACGCCAGCGTACGGCTGAACCTCGTGCTCGAAGGTACCAGCGACGGAGCAACAACCAAGGTAACATTACCATACACGATCACCATAGAAAACACGACAAACCAACAAGGAGGTAACTAATCATGAGACACTATACATTATATAGCATAGGCAGGCTACTCGCCTTGTCCTGCGTGCTCCTGATCGGAGGCACGGGAAAAGCGTGGGGGCAGTATACGATAACACCTCAAGCAGGTAAGTCCTTTCCGCAGGACGACGTGCCGACGACTGTGGATACGATTTATATCGCTGATAACGAAACACGAGTATTTCAGATTCCGGAACTAGTAGAGTTTACCTCAAATAAATGGATGGGAGATTATAGATGGTATACACGCTGGTATCGTGTGAATGAAGAAGGTAATGTCCTATCAATAAGCAACCGGTTTTCGAATGGTAAGCTGAAAAATGCAACAAGTGGAAATTCAGGGAGCGTTAATTCATTGTTTTGGTATCATGGCTTTTCCCTTCAAAATACAAATCTGAGTGAAATTGGACAAGTGACATACACAAGTAATGGGGATAACGATATTCTTATCTGTGATATCAGCCATAATATTGATGGGTTGGGTTGGCACTCCCCCGATGGTAGTTCTCCTACAGTATTAACCGAGCCTACCATCTCCAAACGGTATCGATATATCATCCGTAATTCTGGTGTCATATCAGAAAGACTCTCCAAGGTTCAAACGGATGCAGCCTTGGATACTTTTTACATAACCATACCGAATGGTGCTGAGAATGTAAACTTACAGTTGGATATGGGTGCTAAGAATTATTACTGGACAAGTAATAGTAGACAGAGGAAAGGTGATCATTTTGTCTATAAGAAAGAGGGTGGCCAGCAAATTGCTATAGACGAAGGAAAACAGATCATCAATATTCAAGAGTCAATAAAAACGGATATGACGGTAGATGTGTTTGCCTATTCTAATAGAGATGGTTTTCTTCCAGCTTCCACCAGCCCCTGTATCGCAAGATATATTATCACCCCTCAAGATGATTCCGGATTCGAGTTAGAAGAAAATATAGAAGAGACGAATGAATATCGTAATCCGGGAAAGTTCGATCGGAAGTATGAGCAAATAGGATATAACAATTTCGATATCATCGATAAGAACGGTGGATTGACGGATAGTACGGTCACGCAGTTGACCCCCAAAAACAATATGAGCATGACACCGCTGGATTATGAGGAGAGTACTTACGGATTCGTGAATCCGGGGTTGGCTTCCATCTCTGAAATGCTGACTCCAAAGCGAGATCACTATGGGTTATATCGTTCTGCGAATGTTTCTGATCCGGCTGTTTCGGATCGTAAACGTTACGACGTAGAGGGTTGGGCACAGGGGATTGTTGCAAGTTATGACGGTGGTGGAACTATTCAATCTTCCAGTTGGACAAATAGAATGTATGACTGGTTTTTTGGTAAAACAAGTACTGCTGGGTTTTATGATAGAACTTATGAGGAAACAAAAAACGGGGAAAAGAAATACGGCTTTTTCTTCTATGTGGATGCAGCCGTTCAACCCGGCCGGATTGTCAATATTCCTTTGGCGGGTACTATGTGTGGAGGTACAGAATTGACCGTCATAGCTTGGGTATCAGACCTGTCGGAAGGCCAAAAAACGAAACCCAACTTGAATTTTATATTAAGAGGGGTTGATAAGCTTGGAGATGAGATCGTGAAAGAAGAAGTTTTACACCGTTTTTCGACGGGAGATCCCGAGGGATATGATTATGCCAAGTGGATGCAAGTCTGCTACCGCATTATTATCCCTCGAAACAAAGCAAACTATGGGGAATATTCGTTGGAAATACAAAATAACACGTTGGATTCCAACGGTGCCGACTACGCCATCGACGACATTCGCATCTATAAGACCCTGCCGAATGTCTCCGTGCAGCGTGCGGACGCTTGCTCCGCTTCAACCTTGATCGTCAGTTCCGACTATGCCACGTTGTTGCGTAACATGGGATGGAATACCAATGGCGGTGATGTATTGAAGGGCGTGGATCTGACCAAGCCTTATAATCGTAAATATCGTTATGGTCTGATGGGCGGTGATCCCTACGCTGATAGTCCTCAGAATTATGTTGGCAACGTCTATTTCGGTTTTACGGATAAGATCGGTGCCAAGAGAGAGGATGGTGCTACTGATGTTGATGGTTCTAAAGCGGAAGACTGGATTACGATAAACAAGGATTTGGAGAAAAGCGATGATCCTGTTTTACAGGGCTTGAGTAAGAGCATCCGTGTCGTTGTACCGACAAGTAAAAATGCTGATGTAAAATTTCCTCAAGACAAGAATACTGCTATCTCCGACGAGATCCTTATGAATATACGTGCCATGAATGATTTCCTCTCCGATACAGAAGAAAAGTCGATAACAAAACCAGATGGTACAAAGGTAAATATAACTATTTGGAATAAGGATACACTGAATGGCTTCAATGTGGATAGTTTAAAAATCGTGATCAAAAAACTACTTGAAGGAATCTCAATTAATACGGAAAATGGACATATAACTGGCTCCATTGAGGTGACGGATGGTAATAGAGATACATTTAAAGCGCATATCGACTCAATCAAAGCGGAAGGTACTAAGGAGAATCTTTTATATGAAAGATGGATACGAAAATTCTATTCGTTCTTGCGGATACCCCGTATTCGTTGTCCTTGGGTAATAGAAACTACTGATCATAATTATATCCTCTATCTTCACTCCATTAATGTCGATAATACGGAGTTGAGGTTTGCGGGAGAACTGCTAGGAAAAAATGCAGAGACAAATCAACCGATTTATGCCGAGGGAAAGTATGATGTCGTTCTTTTCAATGCCGCGCAAGTCGTAGGCTCGGGGGGTAATGAGGATCAATATGATAGTAATATTGATTTCACGGATCCGTGTTTGTTAAATTCTTCGTTCATCGTTCAACCTTCTATCACGATCGCATTGGATGGCGAGACGCATCCGAACGACCATACCTGCTTGAATAGTATCCATACATTGGAAGCCGAGTTGTGGGTGAACGAGGTGGATGACTATGGGAACTTAAAAGATAAGGTAGCTTTCTCAGTGCAATTCTCCGACCAGATATATACCTTTGATTGGTTCTTGGGTACAGCGTCGGAATATGAGGAGGTAACAAAAAAATTAAAGGCTACCTATCCCGGTGTAAATGACAAATTCGCTAACTTCTTAAAGGCTCTCCGCAACACTTTGACTGACGAACAGAATAAAGCGGGTACTTTAACCGCTGAGATCATACGGGGAAGCTCTTTTTATACGAATGGGACTGATGATCAACGGGCGGATGCCGAATACCTGATACGATTACGCGGTGGTGAGGGAGGCGATCCTAAATTGGTGTCCGGCAAAAAAGTCTCGATAAGGTGGGTGAATGATATCCTTGCCATACCTTATGTGAAAGACTTCACGGTGAACGATAAACTATACTCTGTTTGTACGAAGCCGCAACGATTGACATTGGGAGGAAATGACGCCGATCCCAAGATGGCAGTGGGGTATAATGATGTGGAGTACGATGACATATCCTTGAATGAGGTTCCGTTGCGCTTGGGATTGGAGAATGTCACGGAGAATAGTAAACTGCAAAATATCCCTATTCAAGGAAATCGAATCTCATTTGGATCGGGTGGAAACCGCTTGGATGTATATCCGGACAAAAATGAGGTTCTTTTAAGAATGGATGATGATACCTATAATCCGATTGCTACCTTAAATGAACTTTCTGCGACACAGAAGGATGGAGGAACGCTGACGATGACATTTAATAGAGATGCTGCAACGTATCTGGAAGAAGGGGAAACGTATCGTTTATACATTCCATTCGGGGAATATGATGATAATGTTTTTGTTTCGAACTCATGCGAAGGTTACGCCGTATTGGTTATCAAAGTCGTACCCAAGTACCTGACTTGGGATCCGAAAGCGGATAATGAAGTTTGGTATAATGACAAAAACTGGTACGCTTCGACCAAAGACGAATTATATAGTACTACGCTCGGAGAAACGGATACGGAAACAAAACAACTTGCTCCGTTGTATTTCACGAAAGTGACTGTATTGGGCAAAGAGAAGTTATCCTTGGATATTTCGCAACAGGCAAATCACGTACTACAGTTAACAAATGAGCAAAAAAAACAAGCGACAAAGGATATCCAATACGACATGGCCGTATTAAACGCAGGCGGAGAGATCTCCCCTTACTATATCAACAAGGTTAGCGAGATCTACCTCAAGCCGGAGGCTACGCTCATGAATCAGCATAGGCTGGATTACGAGAAAGCTTGGGTGGAATTTGAGATCAAGAACAATGGCAAGCGCTGGTTCGCCTCTCCGTTACGGGATGTCTATGCGGGTGACTTCTATGCCCCGAAAACAACCGGCAGACAGGAGACGGCGGCCTTTACGGGAATAACGTATGATGCGCAAAATACGAACAGCCGCTGGGCACCCGCTTTCTATCAAAAGGCATGGAACAGTGCGGTTAACTATGCGACTCAAGCGGATGGATCGACCCATGAATCGGTCGCAATCGTCAAGTCCAACTGGAGTATCGAGTACAATGACGTGACCGTTAAGTACCCGGTCGGCAAGGGTTTCTATCTAAGCGTAAAGGATGTACCACAGGATAACGGCGGTAACGGTACCGCCTTGGTCCGCCTCCCGAAAGCGGATGAAAGCTACAGCTATGAGCCGGCTACAAAGGCCGCTAGTGACATGACTACCATTGCTTCTCGAACGAACTCCGGACAGCTGGCGGCATATAAGGGAGAGAACGGTTCTTTATCGGATGGTGAGGTAACCGTGAAGTTGAGCGACCTGTTTGGAGAGGCTGACGGGGATGTGATCGGCGAAGGTGGCACCTCAAAGAAGCGTCATTTTTTGGTGGGTAATCCCTATATGACCTACTTGAAGATGGAAGAGTTTTTCACTGGGAACAAAATCTTTGCGAATAAGTACTGGACATTGACTGATGGCACGGTAAGTGCGACAGTAGTAGGCACACCGGATATCCCATTCGAAAACGCATATACCACCGGTACCGTAGCCCCGATGCAGGCATTCTTCGTGGAGTTGGCAGAGAATGCGGAAGTGAAAGCAGATACAGAGATAACTTTCACTCCCGAGATGATGTCAGCCACGCCTATCACTGCCGGAAGCACCGCCACGAAAGCCTTCGCCGCCTCCAACCCGGTCATCACCATTACCGCCGAACAGGGCGAGGCAAGAAGCCGCTCCATCTTGACGGTACGCGACCGCGCCGACAATGGCTATAAGGCCGACGAGGACGCTGTTGTCCTGCTCGATTCCGAGCTGGACGCTCCGATGGTTTACACCGTGGCCGGCAGCAAGGCGGCACAGGTGAACGCCGTGAGGTCCATCCGGAACATCGGACTGGGGGTCTATAACGAGGCGGGCGGTGAGGTTACCGTGACCATCGAGGGTATCAGCCGCCTGACGGGTCGCCTGTACCTGTACGACGCTCAGGAGAAGAAATCTACGGAACTGACAGGTGACAGCCATACGTTGCGTCTGGGTGGTTCCACGCACGGACGTTATTTCCTTCGTTCGGATGATACCCCGGCCATCGGTATCGATGACATCTCGATTTACTCGGCGGAGCCCGGCAAGGTGGTGGTCAGTACGACGGATAGGTTGGAGCGCATCCAAGTGGTTACGCTCTCCGGTCAAGTCATACGGGGTTTCTCCCCAAGACAAGCGACCTGCACCTTCGACTTGCCCCAAGGTATCTACGTGATCCGTGCGGAAAGCGGACAAGCCGTGAAGACGGAGAAGGTGAGGGTTCGGTAGACCCGGCCTTGAGGCGATCATAAAAAATAAGCCCGCAGGTACTCGTGCCCGCGAAGGTTGATTTCTTTCCTGATATCCGTTGATAGGGTGACCACACCGTCCCATAACCGATTACAGGCCAAATTCAATCGGTTATGGGACGGTGTGGTCACCCTCTAAAAAATCACTCCTCTTTACGGGGATAATCTTGCTAAGAGGTGGAATTGCAGACGATCTTTGAGAATCATCTTTGAAGGATGGGCGAAGAGATTTATTTCGTATTTTTGTTCTCGGATTTTAGTGTAATACCATTCCTTCGCAGCAGACGATACACTGTTCCGCTACTGCCTATATTTAATATTTTCTGTATCTCCCTTACCGGTGTTCCGGATTCATAGAGCTGGATGCAGCTTTTCTGCTTGGCGATGTTGTTTTTGTTGATAAGTGTCTTTCTGCCGAATTTGACACCTTTTTCCTTGGCGATTCTTCTGCCTTCTTGGGTTCTCTCATAAATAAGGTCACGCTCAAATTGGGCGAAAGCACCGAGAATGCTGTTCATCAGTTGGCCGATTGCGCCTTCCGTACTGATGTTGTCTTGCAGTGAGGTGAATTGGATGCCCTTATTCTTGAAATCTTCCAATAGCGTAAGAATATTCTTCAGCGAACGGCCAAGCCGGTCCAGCTTATATACGACAAGTGTGTCACCTTCCCGGAGAAAGTTCAGGCAGGCATCCAGTTCCGGGCGGTTTTGTTGACGTCCGGTCATTTTCTCAGAGAAGATCTTCTCGCATCCGGCAGCCTTCAACGCTTCCAGTTGCATATCCAGATGTTGTTCCTTGGTGGAAACACGGGCATATCCTATTTTCATCCTGTTTCGTATTTAGATGTTTAATGAAGACATTAATTCTTCATATTCCTCACGGCTGTATTGGTTGAACCCCTTTTGCTTCATAACCAAAAGAAGCCTTTCCAGTTCTCCGATAGTCACTACCTGTTTGCCAATAACGGTAAATTGTTCCCATTCTCCCTTTTCGTTGAGCAGGTATTCCCGGTGTGCAAAACAGTAAAGAGAACCGTCAATGTCATTCCGTTTCTGCCATTGACGCAGATGCTTCAAACTGGTGAAATCACGGGTGACAGTACGTGGAATGGGAACCAATACGTCAATTTCCATCTTGAATTTTATATTCTCTTCCGCTTCTTGCATGGGTGATTAGCTTATTTCATAATACATCAATTATTGTATGGGCAGGAAGTTCCAGTTTGGAGAAAGCAAACATTTTCTTGCCCAAATCCTTTAGCGATGCCCCAATATGATATACTTCCGTATTATCAATGATTAAGAAGCGGTCATGAGTACTTTTATAGGTTCTAGCTTTAATGGGAGGATATTGGTCGTTGTGTTTGTTTAAATCAAGTTGGAGCTGTGCGTTTATTTTGTGTGTATAAATAGTAGCTGATACTCCACTGTTTCGTTTGCTCAACATGAGTAACACGGATTCATCTACATAGTTGTCGATAAGTATAAGTGAGCATTTGGCAGACTTTATTAAATCTGTAGCAAACTTATACGCATCGAATATCTGACCGTCAAAGAAGATACCTTCCACCGGAGGCAATGAGGTGCGTACAAAGAAGTCTATCTTTGCATCATGTTCAGCAATGGTTTTCTCTATTTGGAAGAATTTATTGTTCATTCTATATTCCATGTCATTGAGCCGTTGGTTTATAGAATAGCCTTTCAATAAATATTCTTTTAAAATTTTATTTGCCCATTGCCTGAATTGCGTACCTCTTACGCTTTTAACTCTGTATCCAACTGAAATTATTACGTCTAGACTAAAGAACTTGACAGGCTTATCGGAATTAGCAATGTGCAAAAAATGCACATTGCTTTTCTCTTCCAATTCCTTTTCCTTAAAAACGTTATTTATATGTTTGGTAATAACGGTTCTGTCACGTTGAAAAAGTTCTGCTATCTGCGCTTGTGTGAGCCAAACGGTTTCATCTTCTAAACGTACTTCCAACCTTACAGCTTCATCCGGTTGGTATAGTATGATTTCTCCTTGCTTCTCCATTATATGTTTCGCTTTTATTATGTTGCTGCAAATGTACGAAAAAGAAACATTATAAAGTCTGTTTTTTCCGTAAGTATTACCTCAAAAGTTTGTTCCCTTTTTATTTTAATAAAACAGAAACATACTGCTGTTTCAAAAAAATCAGTTATCTGTTTGCTATTTATAGTTAGGGTATCAAATAACTAAAATTCAAATGGAAACGTAAATTTATATTTTATGCAGATTTGTTTGTTAGAAGCCGGAGAAAAGGACACAAGGCACGATAAGAATCATAGGTCGGGGAGCGCCGCACGGCAAGGGGGTGCATCAGCACTCCCGACGAGTGCAGCCGTTGGCCGAAAATGGAAAAAAGTTGGCTTTTCTTTTGGTGTTGTCATAACTTTGTCTATTATTGTATTTTGATAATCAATTTTAAAGTTATAACATTATGGTAACAAACATTATTCAGATTGGAAACAGCAAGGGGATAATACTTCCTTCCGAAATATTGAAACAGTTGCGTTTGTCCTTGAAATCGGCTGTGAGCGTTTCTTTGGACGGGAACAATATTGTGATAAAGGCACAACCACGACAGGGATGGGCGGAAGCTGCCAAACGTGCCCATGAGAATGGGGATGATGAGTTGCTTATCCCTGATGTGTTTGAGGATGAAAAGTTTGAGGATTGGACATGGTAGAACAGTATGAAGTGTATTGGGTAGAGTTAGACCCTACCCGTGGGGGTGAAATGGCAAAGACACGGCCATGTGTTGTTGTCACTCCTTCAGATTTGAATATGTACCTTACAATAGTAGTCATTGCTCCGATAACCTCCACGATAAGGAACTATCCTTACCGGGTTCTGTGTTCTGTAGCCGGGCGTGAAGGAGAGATAGCCACTGATCAAATTCGCACGGTGGATAAAAGCCGTATAAAACGAAAAATTGGAGAACTTAACAACAGGGAAATAGAGGAACTGAAAGAAGTGTTCCGACAAATGTTTTGTGAATGATGGAAGAGAAAGAGAATAAACCTACCTGTAAGGATTTTGCGGAGTATCTTAAAAAATGTGCCGAAGCCTATGCCAAGCATGGGAGCCGGGAACTGACCGACAGTGATGGAGAGTATCAGGATATCTTTGATGATCTGTGCCAGCTTCATGGAGATTTTGACCATGGAGCAAACCGAATCATCTCTTTAAAGGATATGTTTATAGAATACTTTAATGTAAAGTAACACTCCATTGGGCGAAGGCAGGGCTTGCTGCGGATGCCAGACTTTAAATAATCCATTGGATTAATTATCTTTGCACGCTAATTTTCAAATTATAAAGAAATGACTAAATCGGAAATCGTAAAGGAAATATCTGCCAGCACTGGCATCGACGGCAAAGTGGTGCTTGCTGTTGTGGAAGGATTCATGAATGAGGTAAAAACTTCGTTGGGTAAGGAGGAAAATGTCTATCTTCGTGGATTCGGTAGTTTTATAGTGAAGAAGAGAGCGCAAAAGACAGCCCGGAATATCTCTAAGAATACCACTATGATTATCCCGGCTCATAACATACCGGTATTTAAACCATCTGAAGAATTTTTGACAATGGTAAAAATGGGTAAACAATGAAAGATCAGTTACGGCTATTGAGAGATTGTATCAATAATGACCGTCCGGCAGTTGTCTTTTAGGGAGACGATTTTTGCGCTCCTGAGATTTTGGAGGCAGCAAAAGAAATTTTATCGTAATTCTGGAAGACTTCTATAACCTCTTTATTTATAAGAGGTTTGAAGGGAAGGATAAAATAGAGGTAATGACTTGGCAACCGTACCTATTGCTGCGTTTTGCTGTGAGTTGCTTTCTTTGTCACTCGTCTTAGGACAAAAGTAGCAATAAAAATTGAAATACCTCAAATTGCAATGGAGTTTTTTATACAATTTGAGGTACTCTCTGTTTATACCGTTATTGATGTTGCTAAATTGACGGCTGATATATGTATATAATTTCATTCAAAATATTCGTTTGCCATAAACACTCAGTTTATACAATCGTTTACTTGGGAAGCAAGCTGGATTTTTTTCTTGGAGACCAATCACCCCAAGGCATCTTTCTTTTTTGAGGGTAACAAATATAAAGATGTCTTTGAGCTCTAGTAATTGCAACATATAGGTTATTTTTCTCTTGTTGCATTTCAATGCTATTGTTCCCTTTTTTAATAGCACGATAATCAGGGAATGTCCCCTCATCCATACCCACAAGGAATACTACTACAGCTTGTTGGCCTTTCATAGTGTGAACTGTACTCAATGTAACCCCTTCTCCGTCCGAAGAAGTGACAGAGGTTTGTCCCAACGACATTGCATTACGAAAAGCAGACAAAGAATAATTTGTTACACTCTTAGCATAAGAACTCCAATGATGTTTTAACAATTCAAATTCATCAAAAACAGCCAAAACTTCATCTGTTGACTTAAATTCCGAAGCATTAGAGGCTTTTAAAGTGTTCAATATAGATTTGACAGTTTGATACATATTACTACCATCATCTTTCAACAGTGAGGCTTGCTGCACGACTTCTTTTAAGAATGCATCGCTAATATTTTCTACGACTTGTTCTAACGATTTGCAATGGCTCACGCCTACTATAGACTGCAACATATCAAGATGCAGTCTATCATAGGGATTGGTTCGTACTACCATAGCCAAATCAAAAGCTTTAGCAGCAGTGGATGCAAATTCCAAACCTGCTCCCGTAGTTTTATAATGATACGGCAGGCTACTACTTTTTAATTGCTCTTCAATCTTTCCAAGAACGAATTTATTTCTAGCAAGTACTGCAATATCAGAATAATTCAATTTCCCGTCATAACCTTCTATTTCAGTACCAACCAATGATTTTATACCACTTACGACTTCTTGTGCTTCCTCACATGGTGTATCATAAGCATATTCCTTACAAACGCCTGTATAAGGTAAGGTTACATCTAAGGTGTCATCATGCACTACCTTTTGTGCATAATCCAAAATAGCCTTCGCACTTCGATAATTCTCATTTAGGTTATATACGGTCGGATTGTAGTCCTTCACAAACCAATCATCCATATATTTACTACTTGAACCATTAAAGGCATATATGGATTGTTTGGTGTCACCAACCAGCATTACGTTCTTATGCTCACCACCAGTAATCGCACGAAGAACCATGTATTGAGCCTTGTTTAAATCCCGAGCCTCGTCCACACAAATGTATGTAAAACTTCTTCGATATAAGTCTCCAATTCTTGGATTATGTATCAGTAATTGATAAGCATTAAGCAACAAATCATCAAAATCAATTGCGTTTAGTGAATCCATCTGCTCTCTATAACTTAAATATAGATTACGCATCTGCTCATCTTTAATAACATTATACAGTTCGTCATCTAAAATCACAGACCGTTTTATAAGGCTGATATTATCCAATGCCCGATAAAGAGTTTCCCTACGTTCTTTATCATTCAGTCCTCTATACCACTGGCTTAAAGATGGAGTCTCAGTAATTGTGTCTTCCAAGATTTTCTTTCTATCGTCATCTGCAAAAATTTGTGGCATTGTCACAAACCTAGTAGCGGCAATATGGCTTTCAATGATTGATTCACATAGACCATGGAAAGTAGCAACAAAAACATGTTCCAGTAGATTTTCATCCACTTCTGCAAGTCTTGTTCTAATCTCCTCACAGGCTTTGTTGGTAAATGTAATTGCCAATACCTTACGCTTGGTCATACCAGCCAACATTTTTATACGTTCCACAAGCACTCTCGTCTTGCCACTACCAGCACTTGCACGTACTAAAACTGCACCATCTGTCAATGATGCAATTTCTTGTTGTTTGGGAGATAACTTTATCTTACACATGACATATATCCTTTTTTATTCCATCAGCTTGCGCTATTCTGCATTTGGAGTTTGGATGTTCCATGGTATTTTATATAATTAAGACTCTTCAATGATACGGTTCATCAAATCACATATTTTTGGCAGCTATGACGGTCTGCGCAAGCAGGATAGGGGCATTCCTCAAAGGATGCCTGATTATCCGTAACTATGAAGCCTCCGGAACGACATACATAACTTACCGGATGAAAATAAACATCTTCCTTTTTCGGCCTATAAGTACATAGTCTTATAAGGCTGTTCAGCTCTTTGTAAATTTGCTCACATTTTTCTTTGGGATAATGTGGCAAATCACCGAATGCTTCGTAGGGGGACAAAGGCAAATGCTTTGTCTTTCCACATGACAGGTGTGTAATTCTGTACCATTTGTTATTTGGAATAAGGATGGCTGGCAGATTCCGTATTTCTGTATCAGTTAGGTAATCCGTCACTATTTAAGTGCGCCTGGGCAAACTCCCGGAGGTTCGTTTTGGCAATGTACTTTTCATAAATCTCATCCAATACTTCTTGCATATTTTCTACTTTATAGAATTTTAAGGGGCTGCCGTTTGTTGTGGCTTACCTTTCCAGTTGTTCGATGATACTGGGAAATATCCTACGCAATAAACCGACGGTAGCTACGGCTGTAGCTGGTTCTACCTCTATTGTAATCTTTTTCTTTTCCATATCATTGTATTATGTTATCAAAAGTAATAATTATTAGGATATTGGTAAGCATTTCTTCTGAAAAACTTTTTAAAGATATTGTTTTAAGATGGCATACTGTGTTTTTGCGTTCACGCAGTATTCTTTCCCATCCCCCCCTTCATCGGAATGACTGTTCTCATTCCCGGTTTACCTGTAGTCATCCGCTATGCGGCTGATTATGGGCAAACCTGAAAAGAGAAGTTCCAAACGTGGGCGGGATTGCAATGGTCATCATCCGGAGCTTCGGCATTGCCGAAACAACTTCTTTTCGTAAGTTATACCATTCTCTTTTTATTTCTCTGTCAGTCTGTTTCTTACATGTATGTCCCAGCCTTTTAGGACTGTAGATACTCGGATATTTCGTTTCAAAAGCGACTTAAAGCCGCTTTTTTGGCATTGGTAGAAAAAAGATTATGCATTAAAAAATGCTAGTAAATTTGCTGCATTTCAGATTTATTGATATTTTTGTATCAAAAATGATACTCAAAAACATTCCCTCTATGAAAAAAATATATGATACATATACAATATATGAATTTTCAGATGAAAGTATTGTTAAGGAAATATGCAAGAGGGTTAAGGCTATACGGCTTAGCTGCTGTTTTTCTCAGCAAGAATTTGCAGACAAGGCGGGAGTATCCATCATTACGATTAAAAGAATAGAATCTTGCAAAGTAAGTGATATTGCCCTAAGTACATTGCTTAAGATTTTGCGTATAAGTGGGACTCTTGAGGGCGTTGTCGGTCTGGTTCCGGAACTTCCGGACTCGCCATTCCTTATCAATGAAAAGATAGGCAAGAGAATACAAAGAATTAACAGTAAACGTAAGATGGTATGAAGAAAGAGCCGATTATAGTGAATGTATATCTGTGGGGAACTTGCATTGGCAAATTGAATTGGAACTTTGAAAAGCATTGTTCTGTATTCCAATTTACGGATGAATATAGGAAACAAGATTATGATATATGTCCTTCCACTCATTCTAAGAGAACCCCTTTGTTCGCGTCTTTTTATGGGAATAAAGATAAGTTATATCAAGGGCTTCCGGAATTTCTTGCAGATGCGCTTCCTGACAAATGGGGGGCTTCCTTGTTTGACCAGTGGCTCACGGATAACAATATAAAGGTTACGGAATCATTACCTCTATTGAAACTTTCCTATATTGGAAAGAGGACTATGGGAGCATTGGAATTTGAACCGGAATTTAATGATGGTGACATCCAAGAAACGGTGGATATGTCATCATTGGCAACGTTGGCTTCTAAAATATATAATGATAGGGATGCTGCCGTCATATCACCAGAGGATAGCCTTACGATGAAAAAGTTGGTATATCTTGGAACCTCTGCCGGTGGTATGCGTCCAAAGGCAGTGATAGCCTATAATACTGAAACGGGAGAGTTCCGTTCCGGCCAGGTGGATTTACCCGAAAATTTCAAACAGTATATCATAAAATTCAAAGAGTCTGACGACTCTCCTACCACAGAGATAGAAATGATATATAGCGAAATGGCAGCAGCGGCAGGGATTAACATGATGCCATGTTTCCTGAAAGAAATTGATGGGAGAAATCATTTCGTAACGGAAAGGTTTGATCGTAAGGGTGGAGAAAAGATTTTTAGCCAGACCCTTGCAGCCATTATGCCGGGAGCAGATGATTATATGAAGCTATGTTGGATAGCGGATACTCTGAAACTTTCTCAGGAAGACAAAGACCAGGTATTTATCAGGATGGTATTTAATTATGTCGCAGGTATATCTGATGACCATAATAAGAATATTTCATTTATCATGGACAAGACAGGAACATGGCGTTTGTCGCCTGCATACGATGTGATGTTCACGGCAAATACATGGGAAAATTCTTCTGCACACATTCATTCGATGGGCGTGATGGGCAAAAGGTCTGCCTTGACCACAAGTGATTTCGTTAACTTTGCCGAGGATTTTGTAGAGGAACCCGAAAAGAAGATATTACAGGTGTTCGATGCTGTAAGTAGCTTTCAATCATTATGTGCCAAATATGGCATAGGCAAGGCTATATCTGATAAAATCCAACATGTGTTGGATGGATTGGTCATCGATGATTTGAACTTGTTGGAGTCGAAGAAAAGTAAGTAATCTAGAACTGAACTGACTGGGGTTATCTGTCGAATCTTATTTGAAGCGGGGTATCTTTTCCCCATCCACCACCCTACATCAAGGTAGCTCCTTTGGGCTGTTTTGCGATAGCGTACACGCAGTTCCCTTACTCCCACCACCCCATTAAGGTATGCCTGGTTCTTGTTAGCCCTCACTACCGTTTGTTGGCTGCTGAATCAGGTATCCGGTTCGTTCACGCATCATCTTGTAGGATAATGTGTTCTCTCACCTTGTTGCTTACCCATACGTCCCAGCCTTCTAGGGCTGTAGATAGGTATTCGGATATTTCGCTTTCAAAGCGGCAGTACGCTTCAATCGCTTGCTTTTCTCCGAGTGGAGCCTTGTTATTTTTCCGATTGTATAATCTTCTTTTTCCAGAAAAGGTGTGGTGACCGTATTGGTATGGTTTTATTCTTCCCACAGAATCCGTTTTCCCTTTTTTTCGGTGTAGCCTATTTTATTGCACAGTCACTTTTTTCTAATATATGGAATATGGTATGCTTCATTTTTCGGCTTCATTTTTTTAAAGGTATTGCAGATGTTTCTTCCGGTGTATCAATGGGCGGCTGACTATATTTTCGGAATGTGCCATGCTTGCTGTCTAACCGATTGTTTTTTGCATTCTTTCCAAACCTGTTACTGATTTTCAAGTTTTGTCTTTTTCATATCATTTTTTAGTGAAGTCAAATCATTTTCCGTTGCAAAGGTAGATTGTTGCTAACCCCGCTGATGGGGATAAGGGGACGATTCACAAATATCACGTTGTTATTTGGCTGAAATCTTCCTTTTTCTGTTTTGCACAAAAAGTGTATTTAACCCCAATTATTTGTTGCCATCTTAACCAATAAAAAAGGGATAAATCTTCCTTTTTGACAGGTAAAAAAGCGTATTTATCCCTTTTTTCATGGTGTACCCCCAAGTCAACAATCAGTTTTTGCACTGTAAAATTGATTAATTAACTTCTAAAAAATCAGAGATATGAAAAAGATTGAAAATTCATTTGCAGTAACAGGTTTTATTGGTAAGGATGCAGAAATCCGTAGTTTTGAAACAGCAAGTGTAGCACGCTTTTCTATCGCAGTCAGCCGTGCAGATAAGGCAGGTGAAGAAACCTTTTATGTTTCCGCTTTTATGGGAATTGAAGCTTGGAGAAAGAATGAAGCAGTGGATTCCTTCGATGTATTGAAAAAAGGTGAGCTGATTACCATTGAAGGCTACTTCAAGCCGGAAGAATGGACGGATTCTAAAAGTGGGGAGAAGCGTAACCGCATCATTATGGTAGCCACCAAGTTTTATCCTACTCCGGAAAAAGAAGAAAAACCGGATCAGCCTAAAAAGAAGGCTGCATCTAAAAAGAAAAAAGCAACCAAATGATTGAAGCGGCCTAGTGCCGCTTTTTTTTGCTACATATCCGAGAGCATTTTTGCGTTCACGCAGATTTTTTCCCACCCTCCCCTTCAGTGGAATGAGAAGTTCCAAACGTGGGCAGGATTGCAATAGTCATCATCCGGAGCTTCGTCCATGCCGAAACAACCTTCTTCTTCTGTCTTGCACCCCCGCCCTTTTACCGTTTGTCCCGGCAGTCCATTGTTAACCCTTTTCCCCTGCCACAAGTGGCAGGTAGATAGGAATACGTCTTTGCCAGCAGAGCCGTATGGCTTGTTTTACTTTCCGTTCTGCCCTTTTCCTGGTTTTCTGCCTCCCCTAATGTGCGTTTTTCATAGCTCCCTCTGAGACCCTTTGTTTTTGAACGGCAAATTTATTTCGGTGGATGGATACGAAAGAGTTCCGGCCTTCGCCCTTTGTCCCGAAAAAAATAACGCCGGACGGCTTCGCTGTCTCCAACATTTTTTGTCGTCCAAAACTTTTCTCAATCCCTCCTTCCTTATTGTAGTGTGCCGTAAAAAAAAGGCTCATAAACTCAGATGGGGCATGAAAGTTCAAAAAAAGTCGGCAGAAAGAAAAGGCCATCCCGGAAAGGGGGTTTAAAAAAAGGTCTTTAAATCTAGCTGAAGCATAAAATTAGAAGTTTAACAAACTAAGTAGCAGAAGTATATGCAAATCATTCAATTTGTTTTTTCGGTCATCATCGCTCTTTGTGCAGTGGCTATGTTTGTCGGAGCGGTAATAACGCCAGGTCCGATAAAGGTTGTGTCGGTTACGTTGTTGGCTCTTATTTGCCTATTCTTCTTGTTTCTCGTGAAATTGGCTTATTGTGAAATGAAATCTAAAAATGATATACTATGAAAGTGTCAGAACAATTTAAAAGTACCATCAAGGCATACCTTGATAATATGGCAGCGGTGGATAGTCTGTTTGCTCCAGTCTATCAAAAACCTACAAAGAATATAGATAATTGCATTACCTAATATTTTAAACCAAGTGAAGAAAAGTGGTTGCTGTGGTTTTAGTGATGATGAAATTTTTGGTATGGCGTTGCACTATTATCAGGAAGATAATATTGAGGTGGGTAGCCCATTAAAATGTAATGTAGTCGTAAATCATCATGTTGAATTGTCAGAGGAAGAAAAGAAAGCGGCTCGTGAGGCTGCTATCAAAAAATTGCAGGAGGAAGAATTGGCAAAGTTGAAGAAGCGTCAACAAGCCAAACGTGAGAACAATACCGAAGTACAAATCCAGTTAACTCTTTTTTGATATGAAACCCAAGACAAAATTACAAATGGAAATCGTGAATGGAAGCAGAAAGTTGACTCCCATCTCAGAGGCTCAAAAGCATTATGCTTATAAGCATTGTTTTGTGCATTACTTCAAGCGTGATGCAAAAGGGTATTGTTATTGCTTGGAGTGTGGACATACATGGCTGGATAAAGGAGATAAGAAAGACTGTAAATGTCCTCATTGCGGCATGAATCTGAAATCGGAGGATAACAGGAAAAGGACGGCTATATATAAAGAATATTTTTGTGTGGTAACTACATACAAGCAATATCAAGTTATCCGTTTTTTTATGGTGGACTGCCGGCTGGAAAAAGGGTCTCCAGCTAATTACTATATAATTGAGGCGGTACAGTGTTGGATGAATAAAGAGGGCAAGGCAGAAACGCTGTCTTTGCTACGGGGCATGTCTATATTTTATTACGATGCATGGATATATGGAAGTTCTTTAGAATTGCGTAAGCGGAATGTGCATCATGACCATATTTATGATATTTGCCCGGCAGTTATCTGTCCGAGAATGAAAGTGATACCCGAACTTACGAGGAATGGATTTAAGGGAGTCTTTCATGATATTTGTCCGAGTTCCTTCTTTAAGACATTATTGACTGATAATCGGATGGAAATATTATATAAGTCAGGACAAATAAATTTGTTCTTGAGTTTTTTAAAAAGAAAATCCTGCATGGATAAGTATTGGGCGTACATAAGAATCTGTTTACGGCATAACTATGTGATACATGATGCAGACTTGTGGTTGGACTATGTGGATATGCTGATAGAAAATAAATTAGATGCGAGGAATCCTCATTATTTGTGTCCGTTGAATGTAGAAGAAGCGCATGATTGGGTGATGGGGAAATGTAAGAAAAAATATTCTGAAAAGGATGAAAAAAGACTATATTGCTGCCAAATCACGTTTCTTTAATCTTTCGTTTGCGGATGGAAATATTATGGTTCGGGTATTGGAAAGCCTTTCGGACTTTTACAAAGAGGGAAAGTTACTGCATCATTGTGTATTCACCAACGCCTATTATAAGAGGGAAGATTCGTTGGTAATGTCGGCAACGGTGGATGGAAAGCGCATGGAAACGGTGGAGTTTTCACTTAGCAGGATGGAGGTGTGCCAGTGCCGTGGAAAGTCTAACCTATTATCAGCCTATCATGACCGGATTCTGAGTTTGGTACGGGATAATATTCCGTTGATAAGGGAAAGGATGGCTGTATAGTGAATAGCCCACACATTCGGATGTGTGGGAGTTCTTTTTTGGAACACGCCCAAAAAAGAACCAAAAAAAACGTTGCCGCTACACACCGTTACGCTCGGATTATTTGCTTGCAGGCTTTAGTTTTCCGATACATTTTTCCATGTCGGGGGACAATAGGAAAGAACCCGTTTTTTTCTGCTGCACCCCTGAATGTGGTTGGACGATGGCATACCTGCATTTCAATATCTTGCCGATAACTTCAGCACTGTCACGGTTCAGGTACATGGCTTTCATGGCCTCCGTTTCTTTCATGCTTTTCTCAGCTTCCATATAGGCGGAAAAGGAGGGTTTGAATAAGGTACGGGGACTTTCCGCTTTTTGTATGACAGCGGATAATTGTGCGCTTTTGTTGTTCAAGTGGCGCAGGCTGTCCGATACGGTGACATCTTCTGTTTCCAACACTTTCAGTAGTTCAAACTTTAAATCCGTCCAGGTGCCGTGGGAATCTGTCTGAACCCATTCTGCAATGGCTTTCTCATAGCCGGGTTTGCTGCATGAGGAAAAGGCAATGAGCAGCATACAAAAAAATAAGTGCTTGATATTCATATTGACCTGATTTTATTGGTTGTCGTATTTATGTGATTGAGCAAATCTATGAGGTTACTGGCCGCCATCCGTGGAGGTATAGATACCACACGAGACTTTCAAATCATCGTTCCAATCCTTGTTTTCCGAAAGTTCGACGTTCTTCAGTTCCTGTACCTTGTTACGGAGTTCATCGTTGCTCAGGCTTTCGACATCAGTCGTATCGCCATGAAAGTAACGATGCAGCCATAGGGTGTATTTGTGTCCTTGCTTGTCGTTGTCAAAGATGCTCCGAAGCTCCTTTACCTGGTTCTTGTCAAGAATCAGGCGTAATAGCCTCATTTGTCCTTCCGTGAATGTCCCTTCCGTAGATACATATACGAGATTGAGGTCGCTTCCGGAATGACATAGCTGATAGTGGGAGATACAGTCGATAAATGACTCCCCGATGTATAGAATGTCTATCGGGCGGCTTTTGTCATGGTTGCTGGTTGCCAGACAGTCGAACTTGCCACCGAGAATACCCTTGAACGCCTCATTCCGCTGTGAAATGGCTTGTACACCGTTTTCATTGTACATCTTGATACACACGTTTCGGTAAACACTCCCTTTGTTCTTTACTTCACGGATAAAGAAAGTGTCTTTGAAGAACCGGCTTTCGATGCTTTCTTTCAATATACCTCTTTTTGAGAGATAGTTTCCTTTGTAAGTTTGCAGTTGGCGTAGGTAGAAATGCAGTTCGTCCGTTCCCATGCTTGTGCTACCGACTTCATACCGGCTTTTTTCGGGTGTCGTGATGCGGTTGGTGTTGATGTAGTTCTGAAGGATCTCTCCCACCTTGCGCAAGGTCGGCATTTTTCCGGTTGTTTCAAGTAGATGTTCCTGCATCAGATCCATGATGCTTCGGCCACGCACGCTGTCGCTATGCACGTCCCAATAAGTATATTGGTTCTGCGAGTTCCGCTTGATGACGATGGTATGCGTTCCGTTGCTCATTTTGGGACAGGAGTTGGAAGAGCCTTCCACGATTTTCCATCCCAGCTCCAGCAGGAAATCGGGCAGAGAAATGGTTGTTTTTATCTGATTGAAATCGACTTTCATACGATTGATTGTTAGATGGTTTCTATAATATCTTCTGGAAGAAAGTATCGGATTGATTCCTGATGTTCTGGTTCTTGCTTTAGAAAAAGGACGAGATGTACTTCTTGACCGTCTTTGATAAACGGAAGATGGGCAGCTTTCTCTGATAGAGTCCAGGCTAATCGTTGAGCATCTTCTTTGTTCGTCCATTTACATTCTCCAATGAGTATATGTTTCTTGTCGAATGATTCTGCAACAACATCCAATTCTATCATTGTCCCCTCTTTGTTGCCTTCAGGAAATATTTTTCCCCACCATTTGTAGGCGATATTATAGACAATACCGTCAATCTCGTTGCCACTTATATATTGTCGGCAAAGATGCTCCCAACAGTCACCTACATGTTGGGTAAATTGTGCGTTAATGAGGTGCATGACGGTATCGATACGCCTTAATTCCAAGATAGAACGGTGTGGAGCGATGAAACGATAATAGAACTGTAACATATTGTCATTGATGCGATAGATACCTTTTTTGCTCTTTTTCTCACTTTCGCCGAAAGGTATCTCACGTTTTATATAACCTAATTTTCGTAGTTTACTCAGAGGCTCGGATATCTGAGTTGCTTCTTTTCCCGCTCTTGATGCAATTTCAGTTATGCGGTTGACCCCATTTCCGATGATGGAAAGGATGGTGGAGGTTTGTATTGTATCCCGTAAATCGTCCCGAAGAAGTCGTTGCGGTTCTTCGGCCAATATGCCTTTGGTATCTAAAACCAATTCCCGTATGGCAGTGTCCATATCTGGATAATCTGCACGTAACTCCCAGTAACGAGGAATGCCACCCCAGATGGAATATTCTTCTACTGCGGCAATTGTGTTTACATTTAAAGCTTGGCCGATGTAGGACACAGGAATTGGAGGCAGTTTGATAATTTCATCTGCCAATCCGTATAGAGGCTCTCTTTTGTCCAATACATATCCTTGCATGAGTTGTTGCGATGATCCGCAAATAATCAGGTCATATTTGAGCGTCTTTCCATTAAGCAACTTCTGGATAACAGAAGGTAATGAAGCACAACTTTTAACCATATAAGGAAATTCGTCCAGACAAACGGATATACGTTCAGATAGCCTGTCGTTTAGTTCCAATAGTAGTGTTTCCCAATCAGGATAAACGACCTTATCAAATCGAGGTATGCTGTAGGCGATAGCTTTGGCAAACAAGGCTCGTTGGTTGGCCTCATTCGTTTGGTCACTCAGAAAATAGACATCCTTGTCTTGCATGATCTTTTTAATGAGCGTGGATTTACCGATACGTCTTCTGCCGTATATGACAAGAAACTGGGGGGATGTTCTTAAAAGAGCATTGCGCAATCTCTTCAAAGAATCCTGTCTGTCTATAAATTGCTTGAACTTCATCTATGTTAGTTTTGTTTTATAAGTGAGAAAGATTATCTTTCACAAAGATAATAAAACCTGTTCAAATGTAAAAGAGAAAATACCTGATTTTTTAATATGGTTACTTTTTATTTTATTGTACTGTAAACCAAATCAACAGTAGTGTCTATACCGGGAACGGCCTCTAACTGTTTACTCTGGTTGAACACGCTTTCACCGTCTTTCTTTACTCGCAGGGTGATGGTTGCGTTCTCTTTGGAATAGAGGATGCCTTGCACGGTAATTTGGCTGACCGGCTTTTCCGTACTGTATTTCACTTTATCGGTGAAGGTCTCATCTACGGAAAATGCGGAGGTGCCGGTGCGTTCGTTCCTGAATTTCACGCCGTCAAGATTATATATATGTACACAGCCTTTAGGTGAGGTGCCGGTTACGGCTACGGTGATGTGATACATACCGGCTTTGTCTGTTTCCGGTTGGATTTCCTCTCTATTGCATGAAGCCGCCAATAAGCAGGCTGCCACTAATAATGAATGGATTTTTCTCATGGTAGGATTCTTTTGTTGAATGTTATCGGATGATTTTTTGTTCTGTCTTATGTGTCCCGGCTGCCGGAACTGCTGACTTTTCCTTTAATTTGTCCTCTATCTTTTTAAGGATAGCGTTGACATCTTCAATGATTTTAATGTAGTTCTGCTGGATAATCTCTTCCAGGATTTCCAGTTCCATCTTTTCTTTGCCGTTGCCCAGTTTGACTGGCAAGGAGAAACGGGGTATCTCCTTCTCTTCAAAACGGCACATATCCATCTGCACGTTGAAGAATGGCGGCTTACCTCCGGCAATCTTGCCGATGAAGTGCCCGGCTGCTTGCCCGGCAATGTCCCTTGCCTTTAAGACCTTTTCTTTTTGCAGGCTTTCCGTTACGCTGCCGCTTCCACTTGTCTGGTGGGAATAGGATTCCTGTGCCTCTTTCTTCTCGCCAAGCAGGTTCTCGATGTCCTTGGCCGTCTTCTCGTTTCCGGTCATGCCGTAGGCTTGTGTCCCGCAAGAGGCTTTCAGGATGTTGGCACTCTTCTCTCCATAGTCCCTGACCGCTTGGTTGAAGTCCTGGACGGCAAGGATGGTGGCGACATTGTGTTTCCGGGCGGTACCGATGAAGGTGTCGATGCCTTGTAACAGGATGGTCGGAAATTCATCGACCATGAATACGCTGGTTGCTTTGCCGGGATTGTTCATCTGCGACATCAGTACGCTGCCGATGCAGGAAATGGCGGGAGATACGGCCTCCTTGATGGTGGGCGCATTGCCTACGCATAACAGCGTTGGGTGTTCCTTGTTGGTTATATCCAAAGAGAACTCTTCTTCGGGAAGTGGCGACAACACCCAGAAGATGTATTTGTTGTTCAGGAGTACCAGCGGAGTCTGTGCGGATGATACGGCTCCGGCTGTCTGCTGTTGTGCGCCCAACTTCCAGGCGGTCAGCATCGAGGACATGTTCAATGCGATTTCAGGATCTTCCGACAGCCAATGGAATACCAGGTTGCTGTCCGAAAGGGCAAGGGCTATCACATGGGGCAACGTACAGATGCCAAGCTCCCTCTCCTTGAAACATTTGTAGGCGATTGAATAGACGTAGTTAATGGCATTGTTGGCCCAAAAGTCTGTTTTTTCTTTCCAACTGGCTTCCAGATTTTTCATCAGCGTGATGATGATGTTACGGATGAACAGCGATTCGTTACCCTTTGACATATATTTCGGAGAGAGTACGTTTACCCTGACCGTGCGTGACATATCCACGAAATTGATATAGGCGAAACGGGGTGTCTCCACTCCTTTAGCCCGGAAGTATTCAATGCTTCCGTAGGCGATACGTGAGAGGATGGGTGACTTGTCCTTGGTGGGATCACCCTCCCAGTCGTACACGAATCCGGCATAGTTGCGCTCGGCACACTGATAGATGATTCCCTTGATCCAGCTTTCCGATTTACCGCTTCCCGGACCGCCGTCAATATAGACATTCTGCTGCGGCTTATGGATGACCAACGGACCGGAGGCGGTCTCAAAGCGGAAGTAGAAAGCTGATTCTTCCCGGCTTAACCCGAAAATGCTGTCATCGGATTGGGCATGGCGCCGGATGAAATAAGGCAGAGTCTTGATGACAAGCAGCGTGTATGCCACAAACACAGTAGGAAACACAAATAGGTTATACCACGCTGATAACCGGCTGAATCCGATAACCAGCATGGATGCCGAAACCAATGTCATACTGGTGTAAACCCATTTCTTGTTTTCGTCTTTCACCTTGCCTACCGGGAAGAGAAAAGCAAGACCGCCGATCAGGATGACGTAGAGAAACCGGAATAGGGCATCCTTTTCCATCAGCCTTTCCCACATGGCCGGATTACGTAGTGGAGCGTATAATCCCGTAACGATAGCCCACTGAAACAGTACGGCTGTCCCGATGAGCGTGGATAGCAGGATCAGGATGAATGACAGGTCTTTCTTCTCTCTTTCCATGGCCGTTGCAGTTATTGGGGTTGTCCGGTTGCCGTTCCGTCGCCGTTCTCTTTTTTCTCAGCCTTTCCCAGTAGCTCAATGCGTGAGACGGTCAGGCTGACGGATGGAATGTGGCTACCGTCATCCTTCTGGAATACATCGGCATACACATCGCCGCAGACATATACCTGTGTCCCTTTTTTCAGATACTCAAAGACCTTACTCTCGTAATTTACGAAGCAGCATACCCATAGGGTCTGTTCCTCGTTGTTCACGTTCTTGTACTTGGTGGATACATGGAAGTTGAATCCTTTCCCGTTCTTGTTCTGCCGGGCATCCGCACCGACATAACCGATAATTTGTCCTGTAAACATAATGATGGTTTTTAAAAGTTTATAATCCGAGCTGTGGCTCATCCGTATTTTTCATGGCCGGTTCCGCTTCCATGACAGGCAGCGAAATGCCGAAAGTGCCGTATAGTGTTTCAAGGTTGCTTGCCGTGGGATGGTTGGCGGCGAGGCTTTCCAATTGCCGGGATGAAGGAATAAAACCTTCATTCTTCATCTGCTCCAATACCGGACGGTTGTCTTGCAGGACGGCCAGCGTAAACCGTTCCTCCGGTGTGAGGTACTGTTCCATCCGTGAGGCGTGTTCCTGGATCATATTACTGGCTTTACCTACATCGGCAAGGATGTTATAGATGAATTTGGGATCTTCTTTCAAGGCTCCCAGCCAGTTCTTCAGATACATGGCATTCTCTTCCCGGATATAGGTGGATATTCCCAGGCTTTGCCCGACGGTAGCGGAGGTGAGTTCGGCAACCAGTTCCTCTTTGGCATATTGCTTGTCTCCGAAAATCACGCCTTTTTCCCGGTTCAGATGTTCAGGCTCCCCAGTCGAGTGCGCCATCTCATGAAGTAGTGTGGAGTAGAAATTCTCTCCGTCCTTAAACTGCCCCTTCAGTGGTACGACGATATGGTTATCTTCTCCCCTTGCATGGTAAGCACTATTTCCTTCCTTGGAATAAATGGGGCAGATCCATTGCTGTTCCCGTACCATCGCATCAATCAGAGGCACGGTGAGCATCCCTTGCTCATCCTTGATGGCCGGTATCTTGAATTGCTCCTTCAATGCTTCCCATTTTTCCGGTTTCGTTTCCTGAAGATTGGTCTGCTGTACGTTGAACACATTGTATGTCTTCAGAAACGGCGTGACCTTATATTCCTGCTGCTCGTTTTTATCCAGGTTCTTATATACGTCGAAAGGTATTTTCTTTCCGTTCTTGTCTCTTACTGAGAAATTCCAGTAAATGACCGGGAATGACTTTTCTCCTTTCAGTATGTTAAGGCCGCTGTCCTTGGCTTGCATGAAGGTCATATAGACCGGCAGGCTGTACTGCTCTTTTTCCGAAAGTAGAAACAACATGAAGGAATTTACTCCGTTGTAGGTTCTTCCCTCGATATTTTGCGGAAGTCCCCCACCATTTATCCCGAACCAAGGCTTCTGCCAGTTATCTTCCACCTGCTTTATCTTCTCGATCATCAGTTCGGCGAAACGCTGTAATGCTTTGTCACTTGCTGTATCCATGATTTATTGGTATAGATTTCTGTTCTCGTAATCAAGCAGCCATTCTTTGGCCGTTTGGTTGTTTGTCTCTTGCTGCTTGGCAGCCATCTCTTCTTGATAGGCTTGTGCAAGCTCTTCCTGTGCAAGTAGAAACTCTAAGTCACTGATTTCTCCCGCAATGTTTTTCTGTACTAATTCATCGTAATCCATAATTCCTGAATTTTTAGGTTATAAGTCATTGAAAGCCCGGTTGATGGTGCTGGCTATCGGACGGGCCATTTCCTTGCTGTTGTCGGGTTTGGGGGTGCTGGCCAGTTTGACATCTCCCAGTGTCTTTGTGCTGCCTTCCATTCCGAAAATCTTTTGTACGGCTATCAGCGTGTTGGCTTGCACACCTGTTTCACGCATTCGGGTAAGGTCTTGTTGGCTGAGCTGGTAGCCTTCTTTCTGTATCTCTTGGATGATATGAAAATTGCTGGTCTGTGCGGCATCCAACAGACGTGCCGCCTGCCTTTCATGTTCGCCCTGTTTTTCCGGCTTGGTGCCGAACAGCTGGATGACTTCATGGGTTTGCTTCTCATCCAGACCGTGTTCCTTGCCAATTCCTTTGATAAACTCTTCACTGGGTTTATATCCTTCCTCTTTGAGCTTCCCGATCTTTTCAAAGTCATGTTTGCCCACCGCTTCTCTAAACTCAGCTTCCATATTGCGTTCCACTTCGTGTTTCCGGTTCTCTGCCGTTCCCAGACTGACCGCATGGGCTTCCAGTTTAGGTGTCATCGCCTTGATCAGTTCTTGTGCCTTGCTGGATGTGATGCTCTGTATGTTCTGTATCATGACTCCTTTCTTGTCATCCGTCAGTTGGATGTCGGCGATGAAGTAGCCTTCCGGACTGTGCAGCAACTTATTCTCCAGAGCATGGCCGTTGGCGAGTAGGTATTTGTCGGCTTTGGTTAATTTGTAGCCCCCGTATTCGCCAGTCTGCCCAATGACGTCGGGGATCTTGATCTCATGGTTGGTACGCACGATGACAGAGTTCAGATCCCTATCCACTTGCAGCAGGATCTCCTTTCTGTTTACGTTCAGAGGTACGATGTCACCGGCGAGCAGTTGCTCCTTTTCTTTCTTGCCTAACTTTTTTCCCAATACTTTGTCCGGAATGACCAATGTTTCTTTGCGGTAGAAAACAGAGATACCGTCGTCATTGAAACGGAGTTTTCCGGGTTTGCCGTGTATTTCCATCAGGTCGGACATGACGCCTTTCTCCAGTTTGGTACCTTTGCCGTCGAGGATGTTTCCTTGCCTGTAGGCGTATTCGTAGAGCGATTGTCCGGTATAGCATACTTTCAGGCGATGGTCGATGACGGTAAAGCCGTCCTTGTCATGTCCTTTCAGGTTCTCCCATCGCTTGATGCTGATGCCCTCCTTCTCCAGCTCGGCGACATATTTAGGATCATTGGCACGTTCCTTGTCAAAAAGGCCGGATACGCGTTCTTTTGATTGGTCACGAAGGTTTTCATCGTACTTTGCTCCGGCTTTTTCCCTGATTTCGCTTACGCTCATGCTCAGCTCTTCCCCGTCTTTGCGGAATCGGAAATATCCGTCTCGGTATTCGGTTTGGTAGCCCAGTGATTCAGCGATGCCGCCGAACTGTCCTACGTTGTTGAACATATAGGTGTCTAATGCTTCTCTCAGTTTCATGGCTGTGGTTGGTATAGGGGGTCTGCGGAAAGAATGTATTCGTTCAGTACGGCTAGCTTGATGTGCCTTCCTCCGTTTCGTTCATAGACTTCAATCTCGAAAACCTTGTCATCGGGGATTGTGAATTTGTTGAAACCAAGAATCAGTCGGTTTTGGCTCTTGCCTTTGATTTTCGTGGCGAAATCCTTCTGATAGATAGGTTCGATGATTGTTTCTTGCTGGATGGCGTTCTTGCTTTTCTTTTGGTCATGCTGGAAACATTTGACAAACTCGATGTCGTAATCGATGTATGATTTGTTTTTAAGGTCAAAGATGAAAAACATGAAGTCCTCATGCACATACAGATTGGCCATTGACAGCTCAAACTTGTTCTCGATGACTCCCAGGCTGTAGATGTTGCGTTTCTTGGTGCGCAGCTCCCGGATATGCTTTTCCATCTCTTCGCTGTTCACATCCACATGGGCGGTATATTTGCGCTGGTCATCGAAATTGTAGGTGAATACGGAGGTGTTGCCCCGCTTGATGGTGATGTGGTAAGTGTTCATGGCCTTATCCACTACAAACAGGTTGGAGTATGCCACGGCATCTTTGGCGGTTGATACTTTCAACTGGTTGTTGTAGGTGGCCAGAGTGAAGGACACCTCGTTGCCGGGCGTTCCGTAAACGATGTCTTCCGGAAAAAAGAACTCGGCCAGATGGAGGTTGCTGACTTCTGCCTGATAGTCATGGTGCTGCCATTTTCCGTTGTCCTCGTAAATATTCAGGTGCGAATCCGTGCCGCCTTCGGGAAGGTAGCGGATGTGATAGGTGTAAACGCTCCCGTCAATGCAGACTACGGTCAGGTTGGTCTCTTCGGTGAATCCTTCCGCTTGCGCCGAGAGCTTGACGATATGGGGTGCTTCTTCTACCCGGCTGGCCATGACAAGTTCCTGCTCGCCGATAGCGATATCAGATACTTGCACAGGGAATACCAGGTGTTTCACACAGTCGAAAGAGATAAAGATGTCTTTTTGGTTGATGGCTTGTTGCCGGGGAGTGCCGTTTTCCTGAGCGAAAAGCGGCAGGCTGCACACAAGGCAGTAAAACAGTAGATAAATGTATTTCTTCATGTTGTCGATATGTTAAACGGTTCTTGAAAAAAAGGCGGTGAATACGGTAATGCCCCATAGAAGAAGCAGGGTAATGCCGAAAGAAACGGTCAGCGGACGGATTTCTTTAAAGGCTCGTCCGTTCCGGCGTGATACGTAGATCCGGTAGCCGAAAAAGACCGCTGACAGCGCAAGCAGGTAATTGAGAATGTCTATCATAATTTGTCTATCAATGTTTGAAGGGGATGATTTTTCTTGTTCGTTTTCTCTTGTTCCATTTGCTCATAGAGCTTTTGTAACTCCGCTTGCACGGCTTGCCTGCGCAACTTCGATTCCTGACTCTCTTCCTGAATATACATTTCGTAGTTGGACTTGAGATGTACCTTCACTTGTGAGAGGCTCATGTTTAGGATTTGCTTGGCTATCTGGGTGGTGGCGTTGACCACGCTGGTCACCTCGCTGGCCATCGTGCCGATGGAAGAGAGCGGCATGTCGATATTCTGTACGAGTCCTTGTTCCATGCGTTTGGCGGCATTGGCTTTCAGGTTGTTTGGAAGATTCAGCCCTTCCATGGCATCATTGTCGAAGACAACTACCGATACGGGATTGAGGCTGTCTCCCACCTTCAGGTTGCTGACCACCACATCGAGGCGGTTGGCTCCCAAAGTGGCGACACCGTAAAACAGCGTGTTGGCCGGTACCTTCATGCCGGATAGGGTTACGTCCTGAAGCAACCGCATCCGTACCGTACTGCCTGTGACTACGGTCTGGTCGCCGTGGATACAAGCCCTGAAGAGGTTGCTGTTTCCCGGTGTGGAGGTTGGTTGGCGGCGTACCCGCTTGCCGTTTTCGGTACGGTAGATCAGTCCTTTTTGCATCAGGCTGTCGGTGGATGGATGGCCGGAAGGGTTGGAAGCAGCTTTCTCCGTTTTTCCCTCTTGGTCATAATTGACAATCCGTTCATACATGCGCTTGCGGTATTTGTCGGATTCTTCCAACTCTTTGCGGATGCGTGAGTTCTTCTTGGCTTCCCGGATAATCTCGTTGAGCGCCTGCTCGTCCTCCAGTCCGTCCAGTTGGCTTTCCAGCTGATGAGAGAAGCGTCCGTTCCGGCCACCTCCGTATTCTGCTATGACTTCGCTGTACGGATCGTTCTGCATACGGCGGATGCGCTCCAGTGTGGCACGGTCATACCGTTCCTGCTGGTTTTGCAGCTCGAAGTAAAAATCAGATCCTTTGACCTGAGACTCTTTCAGGATGCGTGCCTTCTCCTGCTCTTCCAGTTTGTCCTGCTTATAGGCTTCCATCTTGTCGTTCACCTTGTCGGCCATTTCCGACTGTGGTTCCAGAAAGGCTTGCGAGGCGACCTGTTTGTCACTCCCTGACGTCACGTTCCCGTTCTCACGGATGAAGAATACATAAAGGAAGAGGATGCCTAGGATTACCGGGATGGCCATCAACAGCTTGTTCTTGTCTTTGATAAGTTTATTCGGCTCCATGGTCGGTTGGTTTAGAGGTTTCTGACTGGTTTTCATTCTTGCCCGGAGAAGCTGCCTGCGATGTGTTGGCACCGTTGTTTTTCATGGGTTCGGAATAGTGGACAATCCAATCTTCTATCTTGGCTCCGTGCGCATTTTCTTCGCTGCGGGACAGCATATCATAGATGGTGAATTCCGCTTCGATATTACGTGAGATGCTTCCCCGTGCCCGGTATCCGGTCTGCGTGAAGATTATCTTTCCGGAAACGGGTATCGTTTGGGTGTTAATCTCTACATCCTTGATGCATACCCCGTAACGGATATTCTTTTGTATGAGTGAGTTCAGCATATTCACATCGTTGTACTCGTTCAACAGCTCCTTCCCCTTGTTGCCTATGAGGTTGAGCGCAAGCGAAATGTTCTTCTCGTAGCTGCTCTCGTCAAAGGCATACCAGTGGGTTACGAAGGTCTTTACATGGTTCATGTATTCGTATTGCCGCATATCGCTGGCAGACAGGCTGCTTGCCTCATAGACTTCTCCCTGCCTGTCGATGACGAGAGCCTGGCCGTATGCTTTTTCTATTTTGTTGATAAGGAAGATGATACTGCTGGCAAAAGCGATAGTCAGGATGATGCAGTACCCGGCTGAAAGCCGGATAGTCAGCTTGACCGCATCATCTGTTCCTTTGAATTTCATCAGATTCATGGTTCTATTTTTTATTGTTGTCGTTTATGAAACTTGCCCCGATAGAGGCGGCACCGCCTACGTTGGTCAGCTTGCCGCCTGCCGCTGCGCCTCCCATCAGGGCGATGGTGGCCGCCGTGGTGACGATAGATACGGCTTTCGAGATGATTTTTCCGGCGTCACTGTGCCCTACTATTTTGGAGGATAGCCAGAAGCAGCTGCAATAAGAACCGATTAAGGCGAGATCCATGCCAAGATATTGTATCTGCCAGGTGGCTGCGTCCACGATGTCCGCACTCTCTGTATAGATGGCCTTGAAGGTCTGCCACATGATTTGGTTCAGGATATTGATGACGGTGAATACCATGCAGGCGGAGCAGAGCGTACCGAACCAGATATTCAGCTGCTTCTGAAAGACCGGCAGCATACTCACGGCAAATACGAACGGGCCGAGAATGACCAGTAGCTTGACAATGACCACGCCGATACCTAAGATGACTACTTGTATGATTCCTACCAGTAGGGCGGAAATACCATGAAGCACAAGGGTAGCAAGGTTGGCGGGATTGAGCAGCTGCGCGATCTTCTCCACGCTGGAGCGTACACCGGTCATTTCGTCCTCTTCCATCTTTTTATCCAGTTCGTGCTGCATGGCGCCGGTGTTGTCTTCTTCGGCTGCAACCTCCGACTGGAGGCTGTGTTTGTCGTATTCGGCAATCATCTCTCCTTGTTCGGTGGCTGATTGTGCCATGAACTGGGCAAATTCCTGCGCACGCTCAGAGGTCAGCGAGGTGGCTTCGTTGATTACTTCCATCGTGCCTACGATGGTTTGGGCGATGGGGGTGTACATGCTCAGGCAGAAGAACAGTACCAGGCAACGGGCGATTTCCATCATGTCGGGAAATTTGTCCTCATTCGGGCTTAACAGCTGGCTGGCTCCGTGATAGAGATAGTTGTATGCCAGGTTACAGATAAAGCAGATGACACCAACACCGAAGGCGATGACCGTCATTTGCGAAACGAGTTCCATGGTCAGGCCGTCCGTGATCTGGAGTCCCCAGAGAAAATTGTCTTGATTCATAGCGCTTTAATTGGTGTGTCGTGTGAAAGCGGCCAGCCGTCCCTGATAGTAGGTCTTCCGGTTATGCCCTTTCATGGATTTGTAAATGACCGTGGAACGCACGGATTCGTTAAACTCTCGCATTTCTTCAGCTGCCTTCTCTACCGATTCCTTCACTTGCTCGATGAATGACATGCGTCCTTCCGAGTTCATCGAGAAATAACTGGTCACGGTGGCTACCTTGAACAGCAAATCGGTACTCAGGCTCAGATTGACGGTTACACGCTGAAAATTAAGAAATTTCAAACAGTGGTAATTTGAACCTACATTCAGGTAAAAACTGTAGTCGCTGCTCAGGCAGGCTACATCGTCAAGTAAATCGGCCAGTTCTTTCAGTGACTTGAGTTCCTTCAGCTGGTCGATTTTTTGCAGGCCAAGCCTCAGTTCCTGAGCGTCTATCATTTCATTGATTTGTGCGACCCATTTCTTGACATTGGTGATCCATTCCGTTGAGTTCAGCAGGGTGTGTCCGGGATCATGCACGACAAACTGGGCATGAACGCTGCCGGTTCCCATCAGCCCCATCGAGACGGCAAGTCCGAGTATGAGAATGATTCTTTTCATGACGGTTATTTGTTGATGATGAATAATAGGGTGAATATGACACATACCAGCCAGGCTATCAGATAGCTTTTGGCATTTTCCTTTTTCGTGGCGAGTGCCCATACCACGAAAATGAGCGCAACGCCCAAAAGTGAGGCGGCAATGCTTCCGGCAAGATTGTATGCGCTGCCGTTGAAGTCGGTTGACCAGCTTAGAAGGGCGGTCAGCCCTTGGGTGGCGTCATCCATACTTTTTCCTCCTTTCCTCCAGATAGCGGTTGATGGCCGTATAGGTCGAGCCACTTTCGTTGAACAACTGCTTCAGCCGTACTACCGTCGCCTGGCGCGAATCGAAGGCTACGGCGGCGAAGTCGGACACCTCGTTGCGGAAGATGAAGGCATCGTTCGACATCTTAATGAAAAACTCTCTCCAGCGTTCCGTGCGTTGCAACGACTCGATCATATAGGCCTCTTCGTCCGTGATGGAAAGCACGGCTTTCACTTCCGGCAGGTTCTGCCGGTGTTCCGAATGGTCGAGGATAATCTTGGTCGCACAGTTGATGATGATGGAGTCCTTGATACTGGACGGCATGTTTTTCAAAAACAGGATGTTCTGTGCGGCCAGCGTGATGCTTCCTTCCTTTTTACGGAAGGTACGGTACAGGTAGGCGATGAAGTCTCCGAATTTCTCGTCTTGCAGGAAGTCGAGCGCTTCGTCGATGATCAGTTCTTTGGCAAATCCCTGGCGTTTCTTGATTTTATCCACGATCATTTGCAGGGTGATGATGGCAACGAGTGGAAAGTACTCTTTCTTAGAGGCATCTTCCATATCGAAGGCTATCAGCCGGTCATGTACGATATCCACGTTCTCGGTGGCGTTCAGCAGGAATGACAGCTCTCCGTCCGTATAGGGTTCCAGCAAAAGTAGCAGTTCCTCTATCTCGAATTTCTGTTTCTCAAACTCGGTCATCCGTTTGCTGAACACTTCCTTCAGATAAGCCCGGTAAGTTATCAGCGTCGGGAAGATACGCTCATGCTTCTCTCCTATTGAAGAGTTGTTCACATAGTCGTAAAATCCGATGACGGATTTCCTGAGAATGGCGCTCTCGGCTGGCAGCATGGGTTCACGTACCTTCCAAATGTAGCTGATAATGGCGACGATGGTCTTTATCTGGTCATCGGCAGACTCGGCATCCGTGGTGTCGATGTACAGGTATTTGCCGTTCTTGTCACGGTCACACAAGAAGGGGTTGAACGCAAATTTCTTCTGCTCGGTAGAGTCGAAGTATTTGCCCCGGTTCAAGGCTATCATCGAGCGGTAAGAGCCGCCGATGTCGATGATCATCACATCCCGGCCCAGCTCATAGCTTTGCAGGATGTAATTGTTCAGCCAGAAAGATTTACCGGAACCGGAGGGGCCGATAACGATGCGGTTCTTGTTGTTCAGCGCCGGATAATCCCAGAGGTTTATCTTGGCTGGAGTACCGAAACGGTCATGGTAGATATGTCCTTTCTCGTCCGAAAGGTACATCCCCTCTTTTTGCAAATAACAGATGGCCTGCTTGGTCGTGTTGACGAAGCCCCGGTAATTGGCCCTTGCATTGCCGGGTATGTTGCAGAAGAACAGGTTGCACAGCTCGGCGTTCTCCACATAGCACGAACTTTGGTTCATAAAGCTGAATCCTTGCTGTACCAGTGCGGTTTTCCGCATGAGCGAGGTACGGTCTGTATCGTTCAGCACGACATTGAAGGCGGTATAGGCGGTCTGGTAGTCGAACTGGGTAATCTCATCACAGAAGGCTGCCTGCTCGCGTTGCTTCTCCGCTGCGGGCGGATAAAAGTTGGTGATGTAGTTCAGCGCGTCTTTCTCCGCACCGATGGCCGTTACGGTGGCATCGGGATCGGTTATCTCTATCACGATGTTTACGATGTGGTTGAACGGCAGGCCAAGTCCTACGGGGTACAGCATCGAGCATTTGCTCCGTATGCTGTCCGGTATCTCTATGTTTCCCCCGTATGCCTTCGACTTACCGGTGTGCGGCACGGCCAGTTCTTGAAGATGCTCGCCTTCATTGGTCAGCGAAAGGATGGAAACGTGCTGTTGCCCTACTTTCATGCTTCCGCTTTCACTGACGGCCATAGGGTTGACGCTCTTCTGCGTGGCATCGTTTTCCGGTGTCTCGTAAGAGAGGTTGATGTAGTCGTAGATGGCGTTGTTCAGTTCCGTATCATCCATCTTGCGTATCTCAAATTGCTGGATGGATGACAAGCCGTTCTCAAAGTTCATCAGAAAGGCTTCCATTTCTGTCAGCCGTTGCTGATATTCTTTATAAGGTTGCTTGAATGGGTAGTGCAGCTTTCGCATGAGCGAGGTGCCCGATGCGCTTTTGCGTATCTTACCGTTTCGGCTGCTGTTCGTGAACGTCACATACAGGTTGGTGTAGCTGTTCAGTATCTCCTTGCCGTTGAAATGACGGTTGTTCTCCGCTATCAGGGCATTGGAAGAGTATTCTGCATGATGGTATCGCCCCGTATAGTAGAAATTCTGCTGATGGATGACCGTGCCTGCCGGAAGCATCTTCAAAAGAGCCTCCAACCGCTCGTGGATGTATTGCGCCTCGCTTTCCGACAAGGTGAACACTTCGGGCAGAAGCAGCCGGTAGCCGACGGTGATGTCACCGTTCCCGTTGATGACAGCGTTCTCCGTGATGGTCTGGATAGGCAAGACACTTTCCAGATCCACGGATTTGTCCTTCACCTCTATCTCTGTCTGCCGGATATACAGCAGAGCAATCAGCAGGCACAGCGCACAGATTAGCAGTGATATGAGTATGATGATTCCTATCATGGTTGCCGTTTTAGGATGAATTTGAAAATCTGCCGTTTGTCCGTTATCTGCCGGGGGGTGGCGTTCTTGATCCGGAGGCCGGTCAGGTAGTCCGGGTTGCCGGCCTTGTGTTCCTTTTTCAAGGTTTGGAACAGCAGACCGGATAGAAACAGAATGGCGGAAATGATTCCGATGATGAGTATCGGGTGCAGCTGCTTGAATATGCTCACGATGATGATGATGGCCGTCAGCAGCATGAAGATGGCGAACTGTCCCGATGACAGACCGAAGAACTTGATCGGCTTGTTAATTTTACGCATGGTTCTCATGGCTCTTCGTTTTTAGATAATCAGGAAGGCCACCATGATGACTACCACGGCGATGATCCAGCCGAGCAGGTATTCCTTGGCATGGGGATTGTTCGTGGCAAGCGAATAGATGACAAAGACCAGGGCGATGCCGAGTACCGCCGCCAAAATGTATTTGGCTACGTCCAGAATGGTGTCCGCACCCTCTTTGGCTTTGTCTGTCACTTCGGATAGGCTGTTGATCTTCAGGCCGCTTTGTGCCTCCGCCACTTGTGCCGTTCCCAATAGCGTGAAGAATATGAGAAAGGTAAAGATAACCTTTCCGTAGCGGTTAATGACTTGGTTCACTTTTTCTCTTACATTTTCGATTACTTTCATTTTGTTCCTATTTTTTAATTAAACATGAATCGTTTTCAGTCTCTCCCATTGCACATCCTTATACTTGATGGATATGGGCTCTTCTTTCGGCTGTTCCGGCAGGGGTTTGCCTGAGTAGTAGTAGGCTCTTCCATGCAGGTACATATCGGCTATCTCGACAGCCAATTCCTCTTCTTCCAGCTCAGGCTGAAATACCACGCAGATGACTGGACAGGCTCTCTCCTGCCCTTCCTTGCGCACCGCCTCCCTTGCCGGATTCTCTTTCTCATTTCTGGAAGAAAGGGCTTTCTTCTTTTTCCGGAAGTAAAAGTGAAACGTGATACAGGCGAGTATGGCAAGCAGTATCAAATCTACCACGTTCATAAGAGTTGCCAGATAATGAGCCAAGTGACCAATGCCGTGATATAGGTGATGATGGCCTCTTTGGTGCGCTCGTGGTTGCTTATCAGTTTTTTAAGTACCGCTAGTCCGGCACATAGAAAGCCTACCCCTATCAGCATGGTTCCTATTTCACGGTATAAGGAGATCAGGCCGGATACATTTGTATCGGCTAATAATATGATAATAAGCATGGTGATGTGATTTGTCGGTTAGTAGAGCAGTATCTTTATTCCTACGTTCCAGACAGTGTTCCACTTGTCAATGGATAGGGGATTCCAATGTTGTTGTATGCGGGCAAGCAATGCCGTTCGGGGCAGGATGAATACTTCCAGTTCCGTTTCCAGTTTCGATCCGATGATGAAGCTGTATTCCTTATCGGGGTGGCGGACGTATTCTGTACCGATGAATCCTCCCAGGCCGATGCCCCAGTAAACGGATTTCAGGTTGCTGGCCAGGGTTCTGTAATAACCGCCGTCCACATAAAAGTCCTTACCCTTGTCATGTATCGTTTCTCGAATCGTTTCTTCTGGGTTCAAGGTAGAGACTTGCGGTAGGTTGGGTGTGTATTCGTAAGGCTTCTCAAAATAGCTAAGCCCGGCTTTCCAATAGCTTGTCCGGTTGATGTATCTGGAAAAGGACAGGTTGTAATAGTTGCCTGCATCGCCGAACAGGTTAGTGCCGTAGTTCAGTTCAAGTGCCGGGATGTTCTCATAATGGCGTTGCGCAAAAGCGCTTACGGTGCATAACAGCAAGCTAAGGCTGATAGCGGTCAGTCTGATGTGTTCCATGGGAATTACTCTTTAGGTTATGTTATATATTTTTCTATTTGTCTCATACGGTGTTTCTAATTTACGCGGATTCCTGTCGGCAGAACCGAATCAAGGTGCTTATCGCGTTGTTTTCGCTCCAAACATATAGATTATATACGGGAGGACAAATTTTATGAAAGGCTTTTAAAGGGCCTTCCGTGTTTATTTAATGTGCATTAAAAAATACATGTGCCGTAAACCGGCAGGTGTGGAATAATTCTACAGAAAAAAGCCGGATAGGATTAGTTGTGTAAAACTGTCCTGTCCGGCTTATAGAGTTTGGTTTATATGCGCTTTCGAATGTTGCTCAATGCTTGGGGTGTGATGCCGATATAACTGGCTATGTCTTTCAATGGGATTGACCGCAACAGCCATTTTTCATTGGTCAAAAGCGATTTATAACGCTCTTCGGCATCCTGTGTGTGAAAGTCCTCTTCCCGCTTGATTTTACGGTTGATAGACTTTTCTAGGTGTATCCTGGCCAATTTGTTGAAATTGATGGATAACTCATATAGCTGATGAAGGTCTTTTTTAGGTAATCTCCAGACCTTGCATGGCTCCAATGCCTTGACATTGTAGTGGGCATGGTGTTCTTCATGTGAAAGGAAAAAATTGATAAACTCTTTGGCTTGGATAAACCGTGCTGAAATCTCTCTCTTTTCTTTATCCGGAAACCATAACCGGACAATGCCGGATTCCAGATAATAGAGGTAACATACTTCCTCGCCCCTAGTGACGAGGTGTTCTCCCTTTTTGATGTGGATGAGTTCGAAATGTGCATCAAGATACGCCCTTTCTTCATCTGTCATCCGCACGTGATGGTGGGCGTTCATGGCCGCCAGTGTCTCATCAATCAGGGAGGCAATTTGTTGAACCATTAGATTTGTTTTATGTTATATAAAGGGTACGGAAGCGTACCCTCTAACATGGACGTGGCGTTCCAACAACAAAGGCACGCCCCGTACCAGTTTCATTCTGGTACAGGTACGCGCCTGTTGTTGTTAATTCCTTAACGATAGATGCCACTCTTTTGTTAGACAGGCAGTATGTATGTAAAAAACGGACTGCCAGTTGCCTGAGAATCCGCTGCAAAGATACAATTTTATAATTTTTGTTCCAACTTTTAAAGATTCAAGTTGACGGCAAGATCTTCCGGTTGAATACCCACCACCTTGATATAGGTATCACGGTAGATATTTTCCTTAAACTCCTTATCCTCTTCAGAATAGAGCCATGTGGTAAACTCATGGTAGTATTCGCCGGTTCCAAATTTGAATAAATCCTTATATTGGTAATGCCTGCTGACGGGAATACCTTTCTTGTTTAGCAAAAAGCATGATTTAAGCGCATCGTGATATTGCGAGGTCAATATCGCTTTTATCTTTTCATCGAAATATTCCAATGTTTCCTGATCAAAGAAGAACTGTACGGTGTAGGGCCATCTCTCCCCTTTTCCTTTGATGTACTGGTATTGGAATTTGGTTCTTTCCAGCTTTTTGTTGATACCGTTTAAGATGCTGGTCACCTTCTTCTTCCGGTCATGGTTGTCCTTTACCGTTACATCAAATTCCTTGGCAAGTTGGTCAACTGTAACGGTGAAATAAGGTGCTTGTCCTTGGTCAATCTTATACTTAATCAGGTAAATCATTTTTGCCAGGTTCAGATAAAACTTACGGTATCCTTTGCGGTTGGGCAAGTTACGGTAGTCTTTCAGCTCCAGCAGATTGTATTCGGTAAGCAAAGTATTCATCAGATCTTTGCTCAGATGCACGTTGTAATTCCGCTTAGTGCGCTTTTTCGTGCTGAAGTCATCCTTTATCTCAAAGCGATCCAGTATTTGAATGAACTTATATTGCGTCTTGCCATTCATGGCGTATGCTACACTGAGGTTGGATGTCCCTAAACGGTATAACGCCGCTTCAAAGGTGTTCTCTATCGGATGCTCTATCTTTTGCCCGTTCTGTTCGGTGATATATACCGGACGTTGGTTGCTGAACAGGAAGTCAAGCTGCTTCTCGGTCAGTTTTCGTTGCAGCTTGGTTCGTTCATACCCCATGACCTCACAAAAATCGTTGATGGAGAACCAGCAGTCGCCGAACAGGTCTTTCATTTGTGAAGATGCCACGTAAATGATAATGTCAGACATGACAGTACCGCCTGCATCGAATAGAACTTCCAATACTTTCGTGTTGGGAGACTCGCTGAGAGTTCTGGGAACTCTGCTCAACTCTTTTTGTGTATTATTTTCCTTCATAGGCGGACACTTGTTGTTTACTAATGCAAAGATACGTTTTTTTACGGAGATAGTGAATCTAACTCCCTATAAATGAAGATTCCAAAGCATTTTTTTCGTGCTGTTTCTTGATTTAGTTGTGTAAAAGTGTCCCGACTACGGCTGTTTCCGCTCCCCCCAGTTGTGTAAAAGTGTCCCGAATGACCGGCTTAGTTGTGCAGAAGTGTCCCGGATTCCTGATTTAGTTGTGTAAAAGTGTCCTGAATGCAGATTCTAGTTGTGTAAAAGTGTCCCGACTTTCCTGTTCAGTTGTGTAGAAGTGTCCCGAATAGTCGGTTAGTTGTGTAGAAGTGTCCTGGTTGCGAAAAGATGCCATCAAGCGCTAACTTGCAATAATATAGTTGATTATACGGAAAACCTCCCTTATTAGTTGTGTAAAAGTATCCCACAAATACTTAAATTCCTAAAAACCTAAATAAAACAAAGAAATGATTTTGTTACTGTATTCTTACTTTCGGAAAAAATTTTGAGGTGGAAACTAGTAGAAGTTTGAATTCTTTAACATATTATCCGGGATAATAGGCAAAGGGATTTTTCCGCAGTTGTGTAAAAGTGTCCCGGTTCAATGCCGGCCTTCACTAAAACGGTGTGCAAAAATAACGCCTGCCCGACAGATGCAGTCGAACAGGCGTATATATATTTTTCCGAAAGTAGAATCAGATGCTCATATACTTCTTCAGTATCGCTTGAATCTCCTTGTTATGGCTGGTCAATATGTCTTCAAGTATGTTGTTGGCGATGTTGTGCATTCCTAATCCAGTGGCCATAGCAATCTGCTTCAGCTTTCTGTGGGTTTCGCTGGATATCCGGATTACTTCGGTGTTCTTTAATTTTTGTTCTTTCAGATATTCCGAGAATTTTTTTCCGCAGACTTTGTTTTCTTCTGTTTTTGGAGAAGACTGCACGGAAGGTTTGGATTCCGGCTTTTCCATTTGTTCCGGCTGAGGTTCTTGGACGGTTTCTGTGACCGGAGCCGATTCTTTCACCTCTTCATGAATGGGTTGCTCAATCGCAGGTTGGGGAATAGTGCTTTCCGCAACACTTCCGATCTGCTGGATTTCCTGCTCTTTCTTACTGGCGCTTTGCAGCAAGAGTTTTCTCATGGCGGCTGATGATGTCCTTTCTTTGTTGGTTGCCATAGCTTTATTCTCCTATATGGTTGCAGATTAATTCCAATACCTCTTCACAGAACGCATCACAGGGATGATGGTACGCTTTACTCAGCGTACTTAAATTGCGTTGATAGTCAACCCTTGAATCCTTGATGTAGTTTTGCGTCAACTCGAAAGGCAAGGTTTTTTTATTTTTCAAAATTTCTTTGAACTCCAGCACATTCGGAAGAACACGGTTCATGACACCACGCACGGTAGTCTTTTTGCCAATCTTTCGACGGCTTTCAATAATCCCTTCATAGATGTTATAGTAAAAGGTCAATGTAGGTCTTAAATCGGTTTGGTTCGGTTCAAAGGGGATAATGATCACGTCAACGAAGTGCAGCGTTTCAACTACACCGTTCTGTTTCAGGTTCCCCGGAAAATCGACAAGTATAATGTCGTAATTGTCCTGAAGGAAATCCAGTTGGTTGATGAACTCAGAGGATGAGATATTGATAACCTCATATTCTTCTTCCTTTTTCATGATTCCGTCCTCGGCTTCGTCCTCACGTAATTTTCCGATAGTGTTCTGCATGTCGTCGATATCCACCACGGCAATGGATAAGCCACCCTCTTCGTTTGACTGCGAATGAATATAACCTGCAAACAAAGCTGTCAGCGTAGACTTCCCTACCCCGCCCTTGGGATTCTCAAAAGCTACGACTACTCCTGGTAATATTTGTCCCATAATGTACGTTTTTAAGTATGTGCGCAAATATATAAATAATAAATTAAATAATTGCATACTTTTATAATTAATTTATTACACACTTATTTACTTACTTACTTACTTACTTATATAAGTTGTTTCATATATAAATATGAATATAATTATATATGTATTTAATCTTATAATTAAGTATGTATGTTCATTCTTTGTAATAATGTAATTAGTAATTATGTATTTTGTAACTAAAGAGTTTTCGTTTTCCTGTTACAATGTGTGTAGTTACTTTGTAACAAAGTGCGCAGTTAATCTGGATTAAGAAATCAAGACTTTTGTCTGGTTTTGTTTCACAGCTGAGTATTATTGTATATCTTTGCTAATGCAAGGTATGTTTTTGTAGGTACAAAAACCCTTGCGACAGCCGAGCTGCCGACCAATGTTCGTTACACTCACATACTCCGTATATATGAAAGAGAATCGAGATATAAGTATAAAGATCCGCTTGACGGAAGCCGAGAAAGAACAGCTTCTTCAACGTTCAAAGGAAGAGGGAAAATCCCTTTCTTCCTTTATCAGAGAGTCTGCCTTGAAAGGTAGAAGCATATCGAAAACCGATGTGCAAATGATATATGAACTTCGTAAAATAGGAGCCAATATCAACCAGCTTGCCAAACATATCAATACGCTTCCGTCCGATGAAAATATATTGTATTCATTGGATCGGATTAACCAATACCTTTCGGATGTAGAAACCATTAACCGGAAATTGTTATGATAGCCGAGATACAGCCTTCTTTCTCATCCCACCTATCCATGAGCCGGAAAATCGAATACCAGCTTTTCAAGGTCAAGGAAGGAAACGGGAAAGTGCTTTGCACCTCCACCGGTGACGAGCTGGCCGCCATGCCTGCCTACATGAAACTCATCTCCCAGTTGAATGACCGGGTGAAACTACCTTATACGGAATTTATTCTGAGCCTCTATCCGGGAGAAAGCCTTTCCGATGAACAGTGGCTTTCTCTTACCGGGGAATACATCGAGGGGATGGGGTACGGAAAGTCCTGTTATGCCGTTGTCCTAAATACCGACAAGGCACACAGCCATGTGCATGTGCTGCTGACCACTATCGATGAGGAAGGCAAGAGCATTCCTTCCGGGAATAATTACAGCCGTTCTGAGAAGATTTCAAGGGCACTGGAGCAGAAGTATGGATTGTTGCCTTTGGTAAAGGAAAACAGCAGGAAAACCACATTGGGAGAATCGCAGTACCGTAACTATTATTTCTATGCGGCCTTGAAAAAAGCCATGCGTAGTTACAGTTATAAGGATAAGGTATCGGCTGTTCTGAAACAGTCCGATACATACCAGTCTTTGGATAAACCCTTGCAAGAAATAAAACTGGCCAATGAAGAGTGGCGTGTCCTGCTGGGCGATGAAAATTATGACGACCTTTTCGTATTGCTGGAAAAAGGAGGCTTTTTCAAACCCTTGTTCAAGGATGAATTGTTACAACAGCTTGACCGCATCTACTCTTTTTCCGAAAGTACATCCGATTTCCGAAGGAACCTGGAGCAAGAAGGATTGTATATGCGTCTGGTCACCAAGAAGGACAAATCCTATTATGTCTATGGCATCAAGGATTCAGGCTTTTACCTGAAGGACGCTTCACTTCCTCAGAAATATCGTTTTGGTAATATCCGTTTTGATGGCCGGGGCATGAGCGCCGATGAACAGATGCATTATCTCTATGACCATGTGTTCAGGGCTTTGAACGCTTCGTCCGGATATGAGGTTTTCAAGAAGAACTTGGCGGATGAATCGATCCGGGTGACGGAGCATGTAAACGGCAAAGGCGCATACGGGATTTCTTTCTATATGGAAAACGTGGAAGATCCTCATATCTTCAAGGGTGTGGATCTTTCCCGCCAGCTCACTTATCAGAATATCCAGAGACATTTTGATGGCGCGGCAGTCGGTCTCTCACCGCATATCGATAGGGTAGGGGAATTCCGTGAACGGGTGGATCGTGAGGCTTTTTATATGCAGGGTGGAGGTGTTACGTCCATTCCGGAGTTCGACATCACTGGTAGCGGTAAGAAGTCGCAAGAGGATGATTTCATGCCGTCCAAAAAGAAACGGAAACGGAAGAGCGGCCCCGATTTCTCTTTATGATGAATACTAACTTAATACATTTTCTTTATGAATTATCAGACTGTTTTACAGAATTATCATCCCACCGAACAGGGGGATTTCATGTTGAGATACGAGATTGATGGCCGAGGGTATATCATTTACTCACCGGAAAAAGGTTCGTTCTCTTGTATCGAATTACATGGCTTTTCCGAACTTACTCCTTGGCAATTGGCATTTGTTCTTTCGTTGGATATGCAGCAGATGAAAGGACAGGATGAGTTTTCTCTCTCCGTATGTTGCAAGCGGGAAAAACTCTTGTCTTATCTCTTCGATGTAGAGGAAAGCGAAACAACATTGAAGACAAAGCATGTGTCCGGATGGCAAGGCTATCTGATGATGGATATACACAAACCTGATAAGGTGCGGAACGTGTTCCAGTTCCATCCGGAAACGAAAGAATCCCGTTTGGTTTTTGACAACCGTTTATGTGTCGCTTTCCTGCGGGAGAAAGAGAAAGGAAAGCTTATCCATCTCTGTTGGAGTCCTTCTGTCTTTGCTGCCATTGATAAGGGTGGTGAGCGTACCGCACCGGCTTATCTGTTGGCTTCTGATGCTGCCTTGTTACATGGATATGCCATGAAGCAGATTACGGAGTGTTTTGCCGGTACACCGGCCGAAGGACGGGTAATCGGTATCCATGTGGGGGATAATGTCTATGAAGCCTTGTCTTTTGTGTGCTATTACGCCCGTAACGTGCAGGGTGAGTATGTGGTTATTCCTGAGAGGAAGGATGGGATGGTGATTCTTGAAACCCCGAAATGGAATCCGATACGGCAGGCCAACTTTGTGGCTTCACTGAACAAGATGGCGGTTGACCAGGCGAAGAAACGCTATCCTGAAATGGAAGTTCCGAATGAGCGGCCATTTACCTGCCTTTCTTTTGCCCGGAAATCTTTTGTTTATTTCCCGGATTTGAAGGTGTATCAGGAGGTGTTCTTGAAGCTGTATTTGGGATTGGTGAGGTTGCAGGAGGTACATTTGTTGGGATAAAGAATAATTGTAGTGCCTCTATGTAAGAAGCACTGCAATTGTTAGAGTTCCTTTAAAAATAAGTCTTTACTGCAAATAAGAACTGTTCAATAAATATTTTTTTGAAGGCAGACAGATTGTTTTGTTCATAAAAAATCAACATTGCTTTTTTATAGTCAATGGAATCTACTGTGCGGAAAGATATAGGACAGTAACCATTAGCTATAAGGATGGCGTTGGCTGTGATGCGTGCCGTTCGCTTGTTTCCATCTGTGAAAGCTTGAATATAAGATAATAAAACTAATGCCAACAGGGCTTTTTCAAAAATATTTTCTTTGCTATTTATCAGGTTACAAGTGTCTTCAAGGGCTTCTCTTATTTGAAACTCATTATCTAACGGACGGTAATTCGTTCCGGTGATACCAACACGCCGATGTCTGATATTGCGGTCAACATCAAGGTCTTTCGTTAAGATGGAATGAATGTCTTCGATACGATGTATGGTAATGTCTTTTAGATAATCAGGTTCATCCAATATAAAATCTAATGCTTCTTTATGATTCAGCAACATAATGGCTTCCTCTTTGGTTTTACCGGAAGCGGTCTGCTTCTCTTTTAATAGCCGTTCAGTTTCCAACAATGAATAGGTGTTTCCTTCTATTTGAGAGGATTTCCATGACAAATCAACTCCTAATCGTTCCATTTCTTTTCGATATTCCAAGTCGCTCATTCCGGATACATTGTTTTTGAATTGTTGTTGGGCTGTGATTAGTATATGTTTTTCTTCGTTTGTAAATAGGCTGACTTTGGGAAGAAGTTCTTTGATGAGCTGGAAATTGAATGTTTCCTGTATTACACGTTCGTCTATGTCCTTGCTGAAATAGGTAGCAAGGTCTAATGGCATGGTTACATGTGATTGTGGAGTAAGGCTATACTTGGTTGCCGGACCACGCCCTTCTACCTCTATCATTCCTTTGGTTACGGCATCGGCCAGTAGTCTTTTTATAGTCCTGTCACTGGGAGGATTGGTTATCCCAAGCGTTATTTCAACCCTGTTTGATAGGGGATGATGGTGCAGGTATTGGAGGATTTCATTTTCAATAGTCATGTTATAATTCTTTTATCGGGACAAAAATAACAAATATTAATCATATATCGGGACAAGTTGGCCTGATATTTGTACTTTTGTTTATTGTTCTGTCCCGATAGAGATTCTTTTTGAGAGACAAAGAATGTTATCCAGAAATAGAGATTCTGAGTGAACGATCATTTATCAACCTTTTTTTTGACGGAAGTCTTTTGCTTATTTCTCGGATCTGAAGGTGTATCAAGAGGTGTTCTTGAAGCTGTATTTGGGACTGGTGAGGTTGCAGGAGGTGCATTTGTTATAAAAGAGTCGTATATTTTCTCGATAGGAAAATTTGATACGACCCTTTTTATTTGTTAATTGTTAAAAATTGTACTTTATAAAATGAGCATCTTATGAGTTTATGCATGGAATCATTTCATTATCATTCTCTTGCCAGTTCTTTTTATCGGCGAATTTTCTACAATACAGATTGTGCTCTTTAGGACAATGTGGATATTTATTTTCAAAAACGAAGCTGAAAGTCGAACCTATTTGTTCTAGTTCCGATTCTTCAACTTTACTATCTCCACTATTACAGTTAAATTCTATATAAGCTTTACTGGTGCCAGAAATGTCTAAAATACTATAAACTCCAGATAAAACATTTTGAATAGCTCTTTTTCTACCTTCTTTTGTATCACCTTCACCGGACATTTGTGTAATGGGTAATAATAGTGCAATGACAATATCACAACTATTGTTGTCAAAATAGCTGGATAGACACATGGCATCTCCAATTAAAAGCTTGTTTTTATTATTTATTTTGTCTTCAACATTGACATCTAAAGTGTCTGGAATTTCACCAATTCCACCTAAATTTATGATAGAAATTCTTTGTTCATTTAACCATGATTTAGTAATCTTAGAATCTATAGCTTCTACTCGTTTAGGTAAAATGTATTGATTGAATTGTTGCATGAAAATGTCGATTTTAGTGTTAGGGGCATATTTCCCAATGATATTTTGTAGCAACTCTCTCATTTTTGAGAAGTCAACTTCGACATCTGCTGATTGGGGATGCAAGCGATTGATAACTTCTTGAAAAATCATAACATATTCGTTATTGTCGATTTCTGTTCTCATTCCATGAAATGTCTCTATAAGGCTTTTTGTATCTCTTGGTAGTAAAATTTCCATTTTTTGAATATTTTTCTCCTACTCTCTCCAAGGCTTTTCGGAACCCGAAAAGCCTTGGAGAGAGTAGGAGAAAAATGAGAAACATTATGACTATAAAAGAAAGTGATAATAACAAAAATATGAATTTGACAGGATACGTAAAAGTGATTACGAACACTACTCCTGGAGGATGGGTTGCTAATATTGTGGGTGTTGTGGCTGATTCGCCATTGTCGTTAATGTTGGATATGTTGAATGTGGCCGCATTCACAGATGTTACCACTAATCAAATTACAGCTGTGATACAAAATGGAGTTAATTTGCCAATTCTTGCTGGTAATAGTGCTGTTGTCGTTAATGGTTATGGTCAATTTACTGTGAGAACTTATTAGAGGATATGGAGGTATCAAAACTAAAATGACCTTTCCGAAAAGTTACGGATTGTAACTACAAGGCTTAAAGAGTCGTATCAAGCTCTGTTTTGAGTAATGGTACATGAAGTCAGAAGAGGGTGTGTTAACAAGGAATGACACCCTCTCTTCTTTTATTCGTCTGTTTTTATCTTCTAGCCAAAGGCAGTAACAACCGTTCCACAAGTTCTTTCTTGTTCTCAACGGTCATCTTGTTTCTGCCTTTGGCAATGATTTCAGCAGCCAAATCGCTTTTATGCCCGGCAATATATTTCTGTCGCTTTCCGTTGATGATGGCCTCGATACGGAAATCATGCCGAGTGTTTTCGATGATGTTGATTTCTGATACCAGAAAGCTGTCCTCTGTTTCGTAGGGTTCGACAATGGTGGGCAGGTAGTGTTTCATGGTTTTCCCTATGATCGGAGATAGCAAGCCGGAAAGATGCTCTTCGATACGGTCTTTCCAATAGTCATCGATTTGATAATTGGTGGCATAATCGTAGAAATGGCTGATGGCAAGGCTGACTTCCTCGATTATCCTTTTCGCATTCTTTATTCCATTCTGTCTGGCAAATTGCAGCAGGTCATCTTCCGTGATGCCGTTATCTTTCCCCGCAATATTCATAGAGTGTACGTTTTCATAGGCCGCACCGTCTAAATTGGTGGTGAATGTCATGTCGTATGCTGGGGTGATATGCCATGTGCCGTTTCTTTCCATCAGGAAAGAGAAATTCTTGATGTGGTCATCCACGTTGCCGCCCATGACATTGAATACCATCCGGCGGTACAGTTCGGACTGTTCGCTGGCCGGGATGCTCAGCTTTCGGCAGACTTCAAACAAATCCTCATAGCTTGTTGCGTCCGGATTCATGGCTGCAAGTGTCTGTGTATGTATCTTCTCTCCGTTTATCCTATCGTAACGCTCCGTCAGAAAGTGATGTTTCCCCTCAATTTGAATGAGTCGGGAAGGCATCATCGTAATCCCGGCTTCTTTTGCCATCTCATAATATACCATTTCCATTTGCGTGAACGGAAAATCATCACCCTCTGCAAACTTCAATATGTAGTAGGTATAGCCCTCTGACAAAGGAACTTGGCCGGAACGTATACCATGTGTCGTTTCATTGATGGCGATGATGGCTTTCGGGTGCTGCCCTCCGGCTGATGTACCTACCTCATAGATACTTTGCAGTTGCAGTGCTTCATCATCTTGCACGGATATTTCCTCCCGTTCCTCAAAGATACGGCGTGCCAGTTGGTATAAACCCTCTATCTGTAGGGTAGAAGAGGATTCCAATCCCGGAGTGGCCGGAATGAACTCAAAGGCTCCCATTCCCCGTTTCCCGATGAAAGACAATTTATCTACCGGCGTGAGTTTGCGCTTGGGGATATGGTTTTGTGCCGCCCATTGGTCGAAGACCATGTTACCCCATCGGTCAGGCAATGAATCTGCCAAAAACGGTGGGAGACCTTGATAAATCTTTTCTCTGTTTCCGAGTATGGGCATACCTTTTGCCACCGATCCTTTGACAGAAGCGGTCAGTGGGGCGATTTCCACTCCTTTCTTGATGAAGTCCGGATGATAGTTGAAGACGGCTCTTTTGCTCCTTTCGTCCCAATAGAGCTTTCCGACTTCTTCCCCCCATAACATAACACTCACAACATTATTTTCCATGTCTTATCCTTTTCGGCTTTTTATTCATTATTTGTTCCATTGTATAGGCTGAAACAGGTATTTCCGGTAGCAGGTCGTCCATCTGTTCCAGACAGTCTACTACTCGCAACAGGGCAAGAAAGTTGCCCATATTGATGTTATAGGCCTTCCCGTTCTCAAACTGGCGCAAGGTGATAAGGCTGACACCGGCTTTCTCGGCAGCCTCTTTCTGGGTGAACCTATAGGTTAGCCTGTATTCCTTAAATCGCCTGCCCAGTTCCGCTATGATTTCCGGATTAGCCATGGCTTGGGTGATGTGATTCGTTGTCATATTGCAAAGGTAAATATATTAACTGTTAAATCAAAATACAATAGATAATAATTAATATATTTACTCTTATATTGAATGGTGTGAGATGTGGCTTGTGGGCTAATCCCCCAATTCTATGCTTCGCTTATTGATGCCTGTAATCGGGCTTTGCGCAGGCTTTATGTCCTGAAGTTTTTTAGCACCCCTTCCATTTGGAAGATTTTGGCGGCAGCGATGAAGGTGGTGGAGGATATATCAGGCTGGAGACTTTTAAGTACGTTCTCCGATGGCTGATATCCTCTCATCTTCAGTTCCAGAATGGTGTTGAAGTCATCATTCCGCATGGCCTTCATGAAAGCCTGTTCTTGTTCGTTGGCAATGTCCGGCATTTGGATCGTATGCAGTTGCTTGCCGAACAAGAGCAGGTTTTTTCCGATAAAATCGGCGTGTTCCGGTTTGACCCCACAATCCTTGGCAGTCTCATGCCAATGCGATACGGTTTCCTGTACCTTTTCGATAATCTGTTTGTGTTCCCGGATACCCATGTTCTCACCCACCTTTTGCAGGTCTTCCGTCGTGAAATTATCTTGTTTGCCGTTGAGTGACAGTTGGTGGCGGTTCGTCCATTTGTCGCCTGGTGTGTATGAGTAGCAGAGGTCGTATGCTGGGGCCAGTTTCCACTTCCCTTGTTTATCCATCAGGAAAGAGAAGTTCTTGCTATGGTCGTCATGGTTCCGGCTCATGACGTTGAACACCATTCTTCGATATAGTTCCTCCTGACTGGGATAAGGCAGGTTCATCTGTCGCATGATGCGGAATATCTCTTCGTATGAATGGCGTTGGTCACGGTCATAGTGGGCAAGCCCGGCCAATGTCTGTACATGGATCTTCCGTGCGGTCGAAACGGCGTGTCATAAAGTGGCATGACTCTTTTTCCTGAAGTGACCGGCATTCCATCATATTGATTCCGCAGGCTTTTGCCATCCGGTGATAGGCATATTCGATATTTCCTATTCCTTGGGGATTGTCCGTTATCTACGTGTGTTCGCTGTATTTGCCGCCATCAAATTTCAGTAGCCAATACCCGAATCCTTCAGGGGCTTTTACCTGCCCGGAGCGTACCTCTCCGGTAATATCATTATAGGCGATGATGGCTTTGGGCTTGGCACCTCCGGCGGATGTTCCCACTTTCAATATATCCAAGATGTTTCTTCCTTACCTGACGCAGTTGGGCTTGAAAGGCCATTCTGTCCGTGAATATGGATTTGGCAAGTTCCGTCAGTTCCTCGATATGGAGCACTGATGATTCGTTCATGCCGTTGATTGATGATGACGGCTCAAACTCCAGTGCGCCCATGCCACGTTTACCTACATAACAAAGCCTGTCTAAAGGGGTAATCTCTTCTCCGGACAATCCCTTGCTGGCAAACCATTCATTGATGATCTGGTTTCCAAAAGTATCCGGTAGTGAATCGGCAAACAGTCCGGGCAACCCCTTGAAACAGTCGGTGCAGTTTTCAAGGAACTGGTAGGGGATATTTTGTACTGGCCGATGGGCATGATGATGGGAGAAATGTCAAGACCGGAGCGGATGAACTTCCGTTCATAGTCGAACAAGGCGGCATTGCTTTCCTTTTCCCAATAGAGAGAGCCTACGCTTTCTCCCCACAGCTTTACATCTACTATCAAATCATTCATGGTTATCTTGTTTTAAATGGCGTACACGGTAGCGTTTCTTTCCTTGCAGTTTTTTGAGCTCTATCGGGCTGACCCGGATTTCCGGTACCAGTTGCTCCAGGTTCTCCAGCAGGCCGAGCGAGCGGAGTACGCTGATGAACAACAGCAGCGATACCGATTTACCTTTCTCGATGTTCGCAACGGTCAAGGGGCTTACACCGGAAGCCCTTGCCAGTTCTTCCTGCGTGATATGCTGCGTGATACGTGTCTCTTTGATGCGCTGGCCGATTCTCATCAGCACAGCCGGATTGCTCATTTCATTCCACATGGTTGTTCCTTTTTTGCAAATATACAAATAATCCATATAAATGTATAGATTAACTTGAATATATGATGTTAATCTATATGAATATAATGATTATAGTTGCCTTGTCTTTTCTTGAAATTAAAAGCAAATAAAATCACAATATATTGTGATTTTATTTGCTTTTAATGTTTTAAATTGGTATTTTTGTCGGAAAATCACAATGTATTGTGAATATGAAAGAGATAGGAAAGATTATTAAAGAGCGCAGGAAGAGTTTGAAGGTCAATCAGCTGGAACTCTCCGAGCTGGCAGGCGTGGGTATCAATACACTGGTGGCCATCGAGCGTGGAGAAGGCAATCCTAAATTGGCAACATTGCTTTCCATTCTTGACACGCTTGGGCTTCAAATGACTATCGGATTGAAAAGTTGAATTTAACTGTTAATTGAAATGAGACGATGTGAAGTTTATTTGCACGGTATTAGAGCCGGGATGTTGACAGAAGAGGATAATGGAGAATATACATTCACCTATGATTCTTCTTATTTGGAAAAAGAGGATTATCCATCGGTCAGCTTGACTCTTCCATTACGTGAAGAGCCGTATCGGTCAACGGTCTTATTCCCGTTCTTCTTTAATATGTTGTCGGAAGGTGAAAACCGGAAACTGCAATCCCAATTGTTGCACATCGATGCCGAAGATGACTTTGGCATACTGCTGGCCACCGCCCGCTATGATACCATAGGTGCCGTAACCATTAAACCTGTATTGCTATGATGACTTTGACAGTTTGTCCTTCGACATTGGCAGAGGCATTCGATACTTATTCTCCTGCCGCACGAAAAAAAATGTTTGACGATAAAGCGGTGTCTCATTATCTGAGAGTGCCAAGCCCTTCGACAAACAGTGAAGAAGCCAATGAAGCCATACGGAATGCAAAGCGCATCTCATTGTCGGGCGCACAGCCCAAGTATTCGGTCATTGTTGATGAGCAAGAATCGTATCTTCGCTATACACAGGAAGGCGAGCAGGGAACATATATATTAAAGCCGTGTCCCAGCAGTTACCATATACTGAACCGGAATTATTGCGCGGCCAATGAGCATTTGAGTATGCAAATTGCGGCACAGGTGTATGGAATAGAAACGGCGGCCAACGGGCTTTGCTTTTTCAGCAATGATGAAGCCGCTTATTTGACACGGCGATTTGATGTTCATGACGGGAGAAAATATCAGCAGGAGGATTTTGCGGCATTGATGGGATATACGAAAGCGAATGGAGGAAGTGACTATAAATATTGCAATGGCAGCTATGAAGAGTGTGCGGAGGTAATACAGAAATATGTAAAAGCTGCCCGGATTGATTTGCTTCGTTTCTTCAGGCTGATTGTATTCAATTTCATCTCTCTGAATGACGATGCGCATCTGAAGAATTTCTCTCTGATTAATAGAGGGAACGAATATCGGCTTTCTCCTGCGTATGACTTGATAAACACCTCATTACATTTGAGTGAACCCCGAATATTCGCTCTTGATAAAGGATTGTTTAAAGAAGGAATGAATTTGGGTGATACCCATCAGGTAGGGCGGAAGGATTTCGAGGAATTTGGACGATGCATAGGGTTGGGCGATAAATTGATAAAGCGTGAGCTTGATGAGTTTGTCAAAGAGAAACCATTGGTGCAAGTATTGATAGACCGTTCCTTTTTATCGGAAGAACTGAAAAAGCAATATAGGATGTCTATGGGGTACAGGTGTAAGATGCTTTCTTTCTGATGAAGGGCGGATAAAGCATTCTTCAGGAAAGTACTTCTCCTTTTCCCATGCCGGTCATACCGTTAAAACTGATTGATAATTATGACGCGTATGTTGGCCGGTATGCCTATCTTTGTGGCAATGAAAACAGAGAAAGGATTGATTTTGTAAGTATTATCATGGCAAAAGAACTGATCCGTGTCCCCAGGGTGCTTGGGGAAAGCTATAATTCTGTGCTGATTGAACGGTTGTATGAGGCAGGTGGAAATGTCATGCTCGATCTGATCATATACCTGGGCAGCTATCACCTCAAAGACTTGTTCGGGACTTTCTGGTTCTCCGTAGAAGACTTCTGCCGTAAGATGGGGTATGACCGTACCAACTTGCAGCGCAAGCTGGATAGTCGGCAGCTAGCGGCCATGTTCGGAAAGAATATGCAGCCGGAATATGTATGTACCGACACGGCAGGACGGAGAATCAGCCATCCTATCAAGACGGTTTTTGAGGCGGCTCTCTATAAACTGGGGGTAGAGAACCTCTGCTATCCGACCATTGGCGATGATGGCCGTACCTCCTATAATTTCGTGCAGATCCTGAAACGTTTCAACATAATGACCGATTTCAAGACGAAGAAGTCAACTAAAAGGCTGTACTCGGCAATGGTAAGCCCGGAGATAAAGAATTTCATGTTCTCGCTCTATAACTTTTGGAGCTTCAGGATTACAGTAGCCTGCCCAGCCGTTACCGCTATTTCTATCTGGAGCTTTCCAAGATGGTTCACCTGATCAAGTATAAGACCGCCAAGAACGAGGCTCCTTTTTATGTGCTGATAGTCGATCAAGTGGCCAAAAAGCTCGGCATAGAGATTGCCGAACCCAAGGACCGGAAGAAGAAGGTCGCCTCGATACTGAAAAAGATGAATGCTTACCTGAAATATACCAATTTCAATTTCTCTTTTGTGAAAGGCGATCATGAGAGATGGGCATATACCGTGTTGTTCTCGTTTTTTAGGCATACGCTGCACTATTTTGATGAAGGACAATATGCTGCGTGGTGAAGAAATTCTATAAGAACCTGCTTGGGCTGTATGTCGAGATTGCCTATCCGGACACCGATATGGCTGTCAGGAGGAAGAAGGTCAAAGAGGTGGAGGAAGATGCCAGACTGTATAAAGAGTTCCTTTTATGGGCAAACTCCCCGGAAAGCGTAGAAAAGAAAAAATAGATATATATCAGTGACTTCGTGGTTGTATTCGGCAGGTTTTCGGAAGGATGGGCACAGGAAGAGTTGAAGAGTGCCAATGGAACGGAGGTTCCTCCTGCTTCTGAAGAGTTCATATCCCCGGAAACGGACGGGGCGGTGAAGATGGACGATCCAGCTGTGTAGAACCGCCCAGATTTCACGATTTTTTACAAAATTAGTTGTGTACAAGTGTCCCGGTTGTTGCTTCTAGTTGTGTAGAACCGTCCACTCTTTTCGCTTTAGTTGTGTAAAAGCGTCCGGTTTCATTTGCCAGCTGTGTAAAACTGTCCACCCGTAGATGAAGGGGATAGATAATCCCTGTTTTTTTATATGTCAGTATATCAGCAAAATAAAAGAAAGAAGCTTTTCCCTAAAAGGCATCGGCTGTATAAAATTATCCACCAAAATACATAATAAAGACCTAAATTCCTAACCCCTTTAAATATCCCCAAAACGGTAACATAGAAATGACCGGAAAAATAAATTTTCCCTTCACATGCCCCATACATACTTTCGGAAAAAGATTTTTCGGAAATATGTGTTGATTTTCACGTTCTTTATATGCTTGGAAGGCGGTTCTATTCTTCTACATCTATACCCAAATCGGTTTTTCAGGGCGTTCCCTTCTGGCCGGGCTATTCGTAGCAAGTCCTCGTTACCCTCCGGGCTTTTCCCTGCTATCCCTAACGCTCTACGCTCCGGCTATGCCGGAAGAGAGGTATGATGATTTTTTCCTGAACTGATAGGAACATTGCGAAGGTAGGCGTGGACGGAACGCCCGATATTGAAAAGCCAAATCTCCATCCTCCCATTCCGGGAGGTAGTATTTACCCGCATACGCTTTCTTTCTCTGTGGTAGAACCCCGTTATGTACGGATTATTGCTAGAGTTACACCGAAATTACCAGCCTGGCATATGTGGCCCGGCAATCCCGCATTTTTATTTGTGGATGAAGTTTGTGTAAAATAGAATAGAACGGTTATGAAGGATAGAAACAAACGCCCTCTCTTCCAATATCTGGAAGGATTCGGAGGAGTGGAGCTTATACAAACAAAAAATGAGGAAGGTACCGAATACGCGGCGTGGGTACGAAACCTAGGGAATATAGGAGGTACCGTATGGCTGGGGTTCGTCCATCCGGAAAATTGGGAGGAGTTTGAGGATGCTTTCGACAAAATGATGGATAAATATATTGTCAAACGACAGTAAGTTTTGATTTGTATTCCGATCCCTCATGTTCTTACGCTGGATAGCCCAGCTACCGACTAAAAAAAGCGACCCTACCCTCACGGGAAAAGTCGCTTTATCTAACTAAAGTCTTAATCTAAAAAAATCATATTACAAAGGTAGATATATTTCCAGGAGGGTGTGTCAAAATAGAAATGGTATGTCTGAAAAGTAACAAGTTAAAACTTCAAACATGATTTATGGCTTTGTGGAAAGCTAAATCAAGCCAAATAAAGTTGAATTTTGTACCAAATCAGTGAGTCAACTTACAGGTTGAAAGTTTAGATTCGTGAAATTTCTATTTTGACATACCCCCCGTACAAAAAGCCTTGCTAATCATAGCCTTGCTTTGGTCAATAATTCTTTTTGTTTTTGATGTCAAGGTTTCGGTCTCTTTTATTCAAAAAAGCTTTTGATATGCGTAAATATAAACGATTGTTTTAAAGTTTGCAAATCTTTATTGATTTTTCTTTTAACAATGACGATTTTGGGAGGGGTTTCATTTTTATGACTATAATTGCACTTGCTAGTTGACTCTACCATTTGGTATAATCATCTATTTTTCTTAATTTTGCAAAAACAGCAGGTGAAACCCCACTACTCTTTAAGTACATTAAGTTCTATTTTACGCATTGGATAACATTTCATCCTCTCTTAGAAATTACACAGGGTCTGCTTTAAGAAAAAGCATTTTATAAATCATTGCGAGGTATTGGATAAATGCCTTGCCAAAACGTGACTTTATGCGATATAAAGAAAGTTTGCTATTGCCATTCCTTTTGGCGATAAATATCATTTTGCCTGTGACGGCGCGGGAAAAGCCGAGGTTAAAAATAGGAGGCGCACTCCGGTTCAACTACAATTACTCAGACTGGAAATCGGAAAGCCGGAACCGTGGCGGAGAATTTGGCTTCGACGTGTTCCGTCTGAACGTGAACGCTTCCTATAAAAAAATCGACTTAGTGGTGGATTATCGCTTCTATCCCTCTTCCTCGGGAGGCGGCATGCTCAGGGAAGGTTGGATAGGCTATCGTTTCAATGATTCACACCGGTTACAGATAGGCCTGACAACGCTCCCTTTCGGCATCCTGCCTTATACGGGTAACAATTATTTCTTTAATCTGAACTATTATACCGGTCTTGAAGACGATGCGGACATGGGGATAAAATACCTCTTCCATAAGGACCGCTGGGAGTTGTTGCTCGCCTATTTCCAGAACGCCGATCTTTTTGGGACCGGTGGAGACTCGGAACTGTCCGCCAGCCGCTATGCCTACGACATCGCCGGGCGTGACAAGGAGGCGCATCAGGGCAATGTCCGGCTGGCGTATCATTTCGGAACCCGGTGGAAGCACCAACTCGGAGGTTCGCTCCTTATGGGAGGCTTGTATAATATGGACACACGGAAGACGGGACTCCGTACCGCTTTTGCCCTGCACTACGTAGCCGACTATCGACGGTGGAACCTTAAAATGCAGTATACCAACTATAATCTCAGATCCGTGCAGGCTCCAGGGGAAGACAGACGTGTGGTGACGATGGCGGCTTGCGGATCGTCTTATTGGATCGCCTCCAGGGCGGATATATATACGGTGTCATTATCCTACCGGATCCCCGTGAACAGGTTGTTTCTGGACGATATTTGCTTATACAATGATTTCAGCCTGCTGGACAAACGCGTTGCCGGGTTTAATGACAGTCTGGAGAACGTGACGGGATGTTCTCTGACGATGGGAAAGGTCTTCGCCTACATCGACTATGCCGTGGGGAGGAATCACGCATGGCTTGGCGACGTATGGGACGAAGCCTTTGCCGGGGGAACGGAAAACAACTGGAATGTCAGGTTCAATATAAACATAGGATATTATTTTTAAAGGATTATGGATAAAAATAAAATTGAGATCAAGGATTTGTATTTGATTTTCGGTTCTGAAAGGAATAAGGCTTTCAAGATGCTGAAAAAAGGAAATAGTAAAAGTGAGATCCTGAAAGAGACCGGATGTACGGTCGCCGTGAACAACGTGAGCCTCTCTGTCCGGGAGGGTGAGATATTCGTGATCATGGGACTTTCGGGAAGCGGCAAGTCAAGTCTGCTCAGGTGTATCAACCGGTTGAACAGGCCCGTTTCCGGTGAGATACTGATTAACGGGGAGGAGATCACCGGAGTACCGGAAGAACGGTTGCGTTCCCTGCGTCGGAGAGAGCTGGCGATGGTTTTCCAGCATTTCGGGCTGATGCCCCATTATACCGTATTGCAGAATATCGCTTTCGGACTCGAGTTGCAAGGTGTGGAAAAGCAGGAACGTGAACAAAAAGCAGCAGAAAGCATGCACCTGGTCGGGCTGGACGGATATGCTGACTTGATGGTCAATGAGTTGTCCGGAGGCATGCAACAACGGGTGGGACTGGCACGCGCCCTTGCGAATGATCCGGATGTTTTGTTGATGGACGAAGCCTTCTCCGCGTTGGATCCTCTGATACGGGTACAGATGCAGGACGAGTTACTAGCCTTACAGTCGAAGATGAAGAAGACCATCGTATTTATCACGCATGACCTGGAGGAAGCCGTCAAGCTTGGTGACCGTATCGCCATCATGCGTGATGGGGAGATACAGCAAATCGGTACCTCTGAGGAGATCCTGACCGATCCCGCTAATAAGTACGTCAGGTGTTTTGTGGAGAATGTGGACCGCGGCAGGATTGTCACTGCCGCCGCCATCATGGTGGATAAGCCTATGGTGGCAAGGCTGGGGAAAGAGGGGCCGGAGGTTCTGATCCGGAAGATGAGAGAACGTAAAATAACCGTGTTGCCTGTAGTGGACCCGGATGGCATACTGGTAGGCGAGGTCCATTTAAAGGAACTTCTCCAATTAAGGAGGGAGCGTATCTTGAACATAGACTCTATCATAAGGAAAGAGGTACACTCCATATTGGGTGATACCGTGGTAGAGGACATACTCCCCCTGATGACGAAGACCAACTCGCCCATCTGGGTGGTCAACGAGAAACGGGAGTTCGAGGGGATGGTACCGCTCTCGTCGCTCATTATCGAGGTGACGGGAAAAGACAAGAAAGAAATCAATGAAATCATTCAAAACGCAATAGAATTATGATAAAGATAGGAGAATATATAGAAATGGCCGTGGAATGGCTGACCGAGCACGGCACATCGTTTTTTGACCTGCTGAGCCTGGAGGTGGAAGGCGTTATCGACGGGATACTGTGCGTCCTGCTCGGGATACCTTTTTACATAACCATCGCGATACTCACTTTCCTTGCATTATACAAGAGTGGTAGGGGGACAGGGATTTTCACCCTCCTGGGGCTGTTGCTCATTTACGGGATGGGATTCTGGGAGGAGACTATGCAGACCCTGGCCCTGGTACTCTCCTCCACCGGCATGGCACTACTGCTGGGAATCCCTCTGGGGATCTGGATGGCGGGCAGCGGGCATTGCAACAAGGTCTTACAGCCTGCGCTTGACTGCATGCAGACCATGCCGGCCTTTGTCTATCTGATACCGGCAGTGCTCTTTTTCGGGCTGGGAACGGTACCGGGAGCCTTTGCTACGATCATTTTTGCTCTGCCTCCGGTGGCGAGGCTCACCGCACTAGGTATCCGGCAGGTGCCGAAGAACGTGGTGGAAGCCGCCCGTTCTTTCGGGGCTACCCCTGGCCAGCTTCTGCTCAAGGTGGAGCTGCCATTGGCATTGCCTACCATTCTCGCTGGTGTCAATCAGACTATAATGATGTCGCTCTCCATGGTGGTGGTGGCTGCCATGATCTCAGCCGGAGGCTTGGGAGAAGTAGTCTTGAAAGGCATCACCCAAATGAAGATAGGCATGGGATTCGAAGGGGGGATTGCTGTCGTGATACTGGCGATTGTGCTTGACCGGATCACGCAGGGAATGGCTCGGAAAAAACAAAAGGAATGACACATATAATAAAAGAAAGAATGATTATGAGAAACAGAACGATACTTTTCACGGTCCTGCTGGCCGTCACGATATTTTTTTCATGTGGTAACAGATCTGACAAGAAAATTCGTATCGCTTATGCGAACTGGGCGGAAGGGATAGCGGTCACCTATCTGGCCAAGGAGATCCTCTCGGAGCAGGGATATAGGACCGAACTTTTGAATGCGGACATCGCTCCCATATTCACTTCGCTGGCAAGAGGCAAGACTGACGTGTTCATGGACAGCTGGATGCCGGTGACCCATGCCGATTATTTTCGAAAATACGATGGCCAACTGGAAATCCTCGGGCAGATATACGACAGTGCCCGCATTGGGCTTGTGGTACCCGAATATGTCCCGATCCATACCATAGAGGAACTGGGTAGCCATACCGGACAGTTTTCCGGAGAGATCGTGGGGATCGATGCCGGTACCGGTATCATGAAATGCACGGAGAAAGCCATTCCCGAATACGGTCTGGATTACAGGCTCATGATCTCCAGCGGTCCCGCCATGACGGCTTTGCTGAAAAAGGCTATTGACAATAAGGAATGGATTGTCGTTACAGGATGGACCCCACACTGGATGTTTGACCGTTTCCGTTTGAGAGTGCTGGAAGATTCGAAGAATATTTATGGGAAAGCCGAGCAAATCTATTCCATTGCCAGGAAAGGATTTCGAGAGCAACATCCGTTTGCTGCCGCCCTTTTGGAAAATATCCATCTGTCGGATGTTGAAATCAGTTCTTTGATGCGGACAATAGAGGAAACCTATGGAACCGAGACAAAAGCCGTACGTCGGTGGATGGACGAGCATAGGGATTTGATAAATAGCTGGATTCCGGACAAGGAGGAATACAGTCGATGAACATCACGATGGAATGGACGGTCAGGCTTTTTACTGCACTTCTTTTAGGCGGGATCATCGGTATCGAAAGGGAATACCGTTCCAAAGATGCCGGATTCCGTACCCACTTTCTCGTAGCTTTAGGGAGCGCTTTGTTCTGTATAGTGTCTCAATACGGATTCGGGACAGACTTGAAGGATTCCTCGCGTGTGGCGGCACAGGTTGTTTCCGGCATAGGTTTTTTGGGCGCTGGTACTATCATATTTCAAAAAAACATTGTACGTGGGCTTACCACCGCTGCTGGACTTTGGGTGACGGCAGCCATCGGTCTGGCTTGCGGTACTGGAATGTATGTCATCACCTCGGTTACTACCGTGATGGTGCTGATGGGACTTGAAATCCTTAATGCTTTGATCCCGCAAATCGGAACGACCACCGTTTCCCTTACATTCACAGCCGTCTCGAAAGAGAGTGTTAGGGAAGTGATCGACCGTATAAAGAACGACTGCTTGGAGCTGTACTCCTATGAATTGAAAGACCGGCGTACCTCGCAGGGGGAAATATTCGAGGTACGGCTGGAAATCAAGGTAAAACGTGGGAACCATAACGAACGGCTTATAGAATATATGGGTGAATTTGATGATGTCACCATCGCAAGTATAGAATAAACAATACGGCTCATAGATTTGATCTGACTTCGTGTTGTTCTGAAATTTCATTTTATTACTACATGTGGAAGATAGATATCATCAAAGACTGCCCGTTCATTTTATATTAGGTATAATTTATTCAGAATGGCATTTATAGGTAATCTGTTGTCTATTTTGTGTAACAGGTGTAACATCATGCCTTTGTAATTTTGCGTCATAAAATTAACAATTGGAAAATAAGTGGTTCGGGTGATAAAAATAATCAGTGTCAAAATGAAAAAAAACATTTTTTTCTTCTTCCTATTATTCAATTTGCAGGCTTTCTCTCAAAAGATTGCGATAAAGAATAATCTCATATATGATGTGCTGTTGACTCCCAACCTCTCGCTGGAGTTTTCTCTGGGGGAAAAATGGACCTTGGATACCCAGGTGGGTATGAATTTTTTCTTCTATGAGAACGATGCCACTGTCGACGGATACAAGACAAGGAAATGGAGCCATTGGCTTGTGCAACCCGAGATGCGATATTGGACTTGCGAGAGGTTTAACGGTTGTTTTTTGGGACTGCATGCGCATGGAGGCCAGATGAATGTCGGTGGGATAAACATCCCTTTTATTCTCCAAAACAAGCATAAAGAGATGAAAGCGTATCGTTATGAGGGCTATTTCTATGGTGGTGGAATCAGTGCTGGTTATCATTGGATTTTATCCAACAGGTTCAGCCTTGAAGTCGCCTTGGGGATAGGATATGCGCATGTGAGATATGACAAGTTCAAATGTACGGCTTGCGGACAAAGGACAGGGAATGGAGGAGCCGATTACTTCGGTCCGACAAGAGCCTCTTTCTCCATTATTTATATACTTAAATGAAACAGGCTTTGGGTAAAACAAGTGTAGGATATAAAAACATGAAGTCATGAGATCAATACATTATTATATAAAACTATCAGCAGTCTGGGCCGGCCTTGGTTTGACGGTTATATCCGGGCTGGCTCAAGAGGTCGTTGAGCGGAACATTTCATCATTACATTGGGGATATGATGTGGGGATCAAGCGAAGTGCGGACGGGAAAAAACTGTGTTTATCCCTGCATGTGGACGCTGTGACCCGGTTGGGGGCACAGGAAGCTCTTGTCATTTATCCATCCATAGTTTCCGTCTCCGGGGATAAGAGGATTGATTTTACGCCCGTCAGCATAGCGGGCAGAATACGATATAAGGCCATTATGCGCTCGAAGGCGCTTGGTGAAAATTTCAGGACATCGCACTTCGACAATAAGCTCTATCCTTTTTCGGACATGCAGGAGCAGGGGATTTCCTTTCAGGAATCCGTCCCGTTTGAGCGCTGGATGGCGGATGGCCATGTCGTGGTTAGAGAGGAATTATTAGGTTGTTTTGATTGTGGCATACGTGAAAATCAAGGCACTGTGGCTGTTATTGACCAGCATGTTTTCAAGGAGGAGGATTATGTGTATGATTTCCTCGAGCCGGAAAAGATGGTGGTCAAGTATTATAAAGACTCCTTTGACTGCAAGGTCACTTTTCCCGTGGCGAGTTACGAACTGAGAAAGGCTTTCGCTAATAACGGACAAGAGCTCGCCCGGCTGGAAGGCTTCATATCGAGAAATCTGGGCATAAAAGGGGTCGAGTTGAAAGAGGTCCTCATAGAGGGCTTCGCTTCTCCCGAGGGTCAATCAGAATATAACCGATCATTGGCGGAAGGACGTACCCTTGCGCTCTCAAATTATATCTCCAGAAAATATTCCGGACTTAAAAAGGCTGCGATTTATCGGACGGTCGGTGTCGGGGAGGACTGGGAGGGCCTTAAAAAGCTCGTAAGCATTTCTTCTCTATCCAATAAAGAAGAGGTGTTGTCTATTATAAGTCGGTATCCAACGGATACGGAACGGGAGTCCGCCATACGGAATTTGGACAACGGCAAGACCTATGACAGCCTATTGAATGAGTTTTATCCGCAACTCCGCCGTACGACCTTTCGTTTCTGTTTCGACGTAAGGGCTTATACTCAGGAGGAGTTACCTGGAATATTTGCCGTGAAGCCGGAGTGCCTGAGTTCACACGAGATGTACCAGCTCTCGGAAATATATCTTATCCAAGGGGAGAGCCCTCTCCCTGTTTTCCGGAAGGCGTACGAACAGTTTCCCGGGGACGTGGTGGCGATCTTGAACTATGCCAACGCCTTGCTAAAATATGAGAAAAAGGCGGATAGTGCCTTACGGGTGTTGAGCGGTGTGAGGAACGATAGCCGGGCTCTTTACCCGATGGCGGTCGCCTATCATATTAAAGGGGACTGGAAGAAGGCTGAAAAACTGCTGAAGGAGGCTTATAAACAGGGAGATGACCGTGCCAGAGCTTTCTATGGCGAAGATGCTTATGAATAAAGTTAAGACTTTATATAACAATATTTAATTTATTTATTCACTAAACTGTTAAGTTATGAAAGTAAACAAATTTCTTTTAGCAGGCGTTGCGGTCTTAGGTTTAGGCATGACAGCCTGTAATAATGACGATATTCCTCCGGTAGAGAATCCTACCGGAGGAAGTACATTCGCCGGAATGTACATTTCCACTGTGAAAGATGTGACAACCAAAGCGGTAAATGACAAACAGGAAGATTACGGGGGAAGAGAAGCGGAGAGCAAACTTTCGGAATTACAGCTTCTCTCGAACGATCGGTCTTTAACTTGGACGTTGGGGACAGCGCCTGATGAAGCCGATAAATTTTGGGAAACAACAGCAGGTTCCGGTATCTTTACGGTTGCTCCATGGAAAACCAATCCTGGTCCACAATCGATGGCGTTGTTGTTTAACAAGGGTTCTATTACAATCGATATTGTGACAGCTTCGGACAATGTGTTCGGTAATGCAGCTGAAGCAGTAGAAAACATTAAGGCCCTTGCTACGGATGATAAGTTTGTCATGACTTCGAAAGCCGAACAGAGAACCATTGCTCCTGACATCAGTGAGGAAACTGCCAAAACAGGCACAAGTGAAGCTCAAAATGTATTCTCCTTTGATGTGGAACGTGTCGTGGCACAAGGATTAGTCGCAAAGGGTGATGCTTTGGTAGAAACGACCGTAGATAATAAGGGGAAAGTTGCTCTTGATGACATCATGTATGCTGCTATCAACGGTGCCGTAAAAACATATCTGTTCCGTAATCATGCGGGAGAGCGTACAATCGGAGCTGACGGACTTTACGCGGAATTTGTATCGGCGATTGATGGATATGCCGATTTCGAGAATGCTAAAGATCCAAATGGATCGGCCAAGGAACATCTGATCCGTTTAGGGAATATCCTGCCGGAAAACGGAACTGTGGATAATCTGGGTATGTACGAGGCCAAAAGCGTTTCTGCAAGTGCTGCTGAAGCAAAGAATGGAGCAGGTATTTATTTCTTGGAGAATTCTGTAGACAAGGCACAATTCACTCCTGCAAATAAGAATTTCGGTTTCTACCGTTTGCCTTATGCCAAAATCTATGCTACTTATATTCCGAATGAAGTATGGAAGCTTGAAGATGGAAAATTGGTTAAAGAGACTAATTATCAAAAAGGAACAACATTCTATCGAGGTGAAGGTGATGGTCTTATCTATGCCAGCAAGGAAGCCGCGCAGAAAAGCCAGTTGAGTCCAAATCAAAAAGCCTATACATATACTAATGGAAGGTGCGCATACCGTGCGTTGTGGAACCGTCAAACGGATACTGAAGGAAAGACGGTTGTGAATGCTGATGTTCGCCGTAACAATACCTATCTCCTGACAATTACGGCTTTTCAGGGATTGGGAATGCCGTGGGACCCTTCTGATCCTAAAGACCCGTACCTGCCGGAGCCGACAGATCCGACCGAACCGACTGACCCTGAAAATCCGGATATCGAGAAAGAAGAGACCTACATGCGTGTCGAGGCCAAAGTACTCCAGTGGAACCTTGTTTCACGTGATGTCGTTCTTGAGTGATATTTAGGTAAAGGAGAGTTCATCTAATAACTTTTTACATAACCTTTAGAGAGGGAAGGGGGAGTTTTTCTCCTTCTTTCTCCAATAGACAAACAGTTTGACCTCAAAACGGTTAATAATCCAAATATAATCTATATCAAATGAGAATCAGAAGCGTACATCCTGTCACATTTATCATGTTGCTAGCCTGTTGTCTTATAGGTTGCGATTCTGCCGTATTCGATGACTTGAGCGGTTGTCCGCAAGGCGTCAATTTCCATTTTTACAGCCAGACCCCTTGCGAACAATTTCCCGATTATCCGTCAGATATCAGGCAGGTCCGGATATTTGCCTTTGATGAGAAAGATGTGCTGGTGGGCGAATTTTCCGATAAAAAAGCGGTTCTTTCGGCAGATTATTCCTTGCCCGTCACATTGCGGTATATGGGGAAACTTACGTTTGTCGCATGGGGAGGTTACGACCTGGAGGCCTATGATTTTTCAAGTTTTAAGGACGGCGTTACGACCAAGCAGGAAATGTGGGTTGCGTTGCGGTTGAAAGATAGGCGAATATCTTCAATGCCCGGGCCTTTATACGTCGGACTCGCTTCCTTATCGCTGGAAAATTGGGATGATATGGGAAGCGTATATGAGCGGGTATCCTTCAATATGCGGGAATTGACATACCGGGTACATTTTACCATCAGATCCATTCCTGATCTATTCCCTATGGATGAGGATTTCATCATCAAGATAGAAGATGACAACGGGGTTTATGATTTTAACGGACAGATCGCATTTTGCGAACGTTTTGAGTATGTGGCCGAGGCCAGACGTGATGCAGAAGGGGGAGTAAAAGCAGACTTTACGTTGATGAAGCTGGAGGAAGGCAGGAACGCACTCGTATCCTTGGTTAACAAGACAACCGGGGAGACCCTTTATACAGCCAAGCTGGTAGATGATATAATCATGTTTCGGGGTGATTCGGGTGAACCTCCGTATAGTCTGGAGTGTGAGCATGATTTTCCCATAACCTTGAAGCTTAAGTATGAGAAGAGTACATGGACGCTGGTACAGGCGACCGTTTTGGACTGGAATGTCGTTTCCCGTCCTGTAGAATTAGATGCTGATATCATGTCGGGACAGATTTAAGATCCGTGTGGCATCAGAAAGGAATTGAGATTATTATAAAAACGAGATATAATGAAATACGGAACTGTGATAAGGTTGTTGACTGTGGCCTGCGTGTCGATTGTACAATTGGCCGGGTGCTTGCCTGATACGGAAGATATGAAAAAATCCGTCCCGGGTATTCCCATCCGGATCGTGGCAGAAATGAATAAGGGCACCGATGCTTCCCGGATGACGAAAGTCCCTGTGCGTTCTGAGGGGGGATGGAAAGAGAACTATATCGGTGCGGAGGAATATGAGAAAACCGTCAAGCATGTTCTCCTCTTCGCTTATAAGGACATCGGGACATCTCCTGAAAAAGTCATTTTCTATCATCCTCAAGGCACGGCCAATCCGCTGGCGGGCATAACCGGCATTGACCATTTTGAGATGAGAGAGATGGGCGGAATAAATGCAGGGAACTCTGATATAGCTTTGGATCTGGAGTTGATGGGTGGCAATTATAATTTTATCTTATTGGTCAATTGCGAATCCGGACTAAAAAAGATCCAGGAGGAACATATAATTCCTGATCCAAAACAGCTGACGGAGAAAACCGAAATTTTCACGTCCGACGATCTGAAAGGCGAAAACCGGAAATATCTTCCCATGACAGGCCAATGCAACTTCCTTGTTCCGGACAATATGGGCGGCAATAATAGGGTGACCCTTTCCCCCAGCATACTTCTGGAACGCATGCATGCTCGTGTCGAGTTCATTCTTACAACGGTTGATGACGAAGGCAACTATCTGTCTCCTCTGTTGCCTCTTTCCATAGTGACGAAACTCACTCTAAATAATGAGACCAGCGGTTATTCTGTCCTGCCTTCCGCCGAGGAATACACCGCTACCGGCGGGGGAAGTCCGATGATCAGGGGGGTGGATTATGCGGGAGAACCCCTGTTGTTACCGGATAGGCCCAGTTTCCATGAAGGCGCCAACGAGGGCTCCGGAGAATCCGCCTTTGTGGCCAAATGTAAAGAAAGGCTGCTCCCGTATACGGGAGAGACGCGTAATTACATCTATGTGGCTCCGGGGGGCTACAGGAAAGGAAAGGATGAGGCGTTGGCTTTGGTGTTATCTATTGATTACCGGACGGGAGACCCCGATGAGACGTATAAGATCGAGCTTCATAACCCGGATCTCAAGCAGGATGACAAGGCATATTACAATATTCGCCGTAATACCATTTACCGTGTCTTCTCCACGCTAAAAGGAACCAAGAACATGGAGTACGATGTTGTCGTGGATGAATGGGAGGATACGAAGGTGGCTATTCCTTGGTAACAAAGATGCCCACTCATGTCATCAAAAAGAAAAACAGTTAAAAAATAAATATATGAGAATCAAACATTACACTTTGATATTCGCTTTATTGGCGATATTTATGGGAATCCCTCTCATACAAGGCTGCAGTGACCCCCTTGATGAGCGTGGAAACAGCGGAACGGAAGTGCCGGCCAAGGATGGTTGGAGATCTGTCTCTATGTCTGTCGAAGGGCTTGGGCTCCGGAATCCTTTAACCCGCTCCCTTACGCCGGAGGGAGAGAACGCGACGGTGGCGGAGAAGATCAGAGTACTTGTGTTTGACAAGGACGACAAGTTCTCATACGAGGCTAAAGTGACATCTTTCATTCCTTCCAGCAATCCGGATGATAAAAAAAGCAAGGGTACCATGACCCTGCTGGCGAAAAATACCCCTTCGGGCAATACCAGCACTTTCGTGATGCTGGCCAATATCGCCGCGTCAGATGAGGCCGGGGCGGAAGAGTGGACCGGAAAAACACGGGAAGAGATTATGGAACTTTTCACATTCTCCATGCCCGACAAGGGGGAATGGAAGGACGGGGAGCTCCCGATGTGGGGAGTCTCGGATCCGATCAAGGTGGATCACGGTTCCGGCGCCGTTCCAAAACTCGGGACCATCTACCTGATCCGTGCCGTGGCACGTGTGGATGTAGGGCTTAAACTGAGTGACACGTCGGAAGGGGCTTCCACGTTTGACGAGAAAGCCGAGGGCATTGAGGGGATAACGCTGACCAAGGTGTTTTTTTATAACACCAACACAATAGGGCGGATCTCTCCGTTCGAGAGCGAGACTTATTGGGATCAGGCCAATAGAAAGGCGAAACAGCCTTCCATTCCTGATCCCGCTCCGGCCGTGACAGGAAGGACCGACAGGACATCCGCCATAGTGGATGAGAAAATATTATTGCGTGAAGTCTATGTCCCAGAGGCGGTCAACACGCCGACAGGTGCCACGCAAGGAGCCAACGGAGAGACGATCCCGGAAGAGGATACGGAAAATTACTTGAGACGCCCCTATATCGTTGTCGGACTGACCGGCGCGGACAAGAGTCGTCCCGACAAGGAGACATTCTTCCGGATAGACTATTTGAAACGTATGGGAACCGAGGCCGACGCTGCATACGAGTACCTGCCCTTACTGCGAAACCACCGTTACTTGGTGAACATCACGGCGGTGGGTGGCCCGGGATTCGACACGGAAGAGGACGCAAAGAAAGGGCCGGCCGCCAATATCATGTACAATGTCGTGGTATGGAACGAGTCCACAATGTCCAATGTACAGTATGACGGGCAATATATGCTGGGGGTCAGCGATGATCATTTCACTTTTTATAGGGAGGGAGGTAGCCTGACGGCGAAAGTGCAGACTTCCTGGCCCGAGGGGTTCACGGTAGAGGGGCTGCCCGCGTGGATCAGCTATTCCATAAAACCCTCGGAACCAGGAAAGTCAGCACCGATCGACGAGAAAATCGTGACCTTTACGGTCACGGAGCAGGTGGACACGGACCGCACGTGGCCGGAAAAAACAGAAGATGCCCAGAATGCGCTGAAAGCCGCTTATGTGAAAGCGGGCCGTATGAAATGGTTCCTTGGCTTTGAGCAGTCCAAGGATATCAATGTCACCCTACGGATCTTCGCGGACGAGGCGTGCAGCCGGCCGCTGGAGTTTATTGAGGTCAACCAGTACGGCGAGAGCTATGGGCAGCCTGGTAAGGTGATAATGAAAGACGGACGAACGCTTACGGCGGAAGAGGCCGGTGCCAAGGTCACTTTCTATGTGAAGACAGAGCCTCATGACCTGGAACCCGTTTTCCATGCCGAAGCCGCCAACCCGTTCAAAATAGAAAAAGCGGATCAACTTGCGGGAGGGATATGGAGATACACGGTGACAGCTCCCGATATCACGGAGAATCTGGAGTATTTCGATAATTTTAATACTACTTATATCTTCACCGTTACACATGCGGGAACCGATAGAAGCGCATCGAGAAAACTTAGCCTCTTACAGAAAGAATATAATGCCATTCCTTTCTTTGACAAATTCTTACATCAGTCATTGTTGGTCGCCAACAATTGTATATATCTGATGGACGGCCAAGAGAAGCAGTATTATGTCAAGGCCAATAGCGAATACAAGATCGAACTGGTTTCGGCTTTGTCCGATAACGGAGCAGGTGATGTGATAGAGCCGTTCGCTCCTTTCTATGAGATGGATCCTTCCCTTTCTGGAAAACCGGTTCCTTTCACGGTTGTTGACGATTTCACGGTCTCGCGCCTTTTCTCCGGTAAGGCAAAGTTCAAGATTTATTCCCCTGAAGGGCTTTTCCCAGAAAGGGAGTTCCTTGTGGAGTTGGTTTCCGGAATAGTACAACCCGAGGCGAATACTTACATGGTCAAAGCCGGATCGAAGCAAGGTATCTTTATCCCCGTTTCGCGGGTGAACACCGCCTATGATTATTATAATATGCTTCTGGATCACGATGCTCTCTTGGGAGGGAAGAAAGCTCTTCCAGGAAGTAGATCGGATTTTATGCTGAATAAGTTGGACACGGATGACGACTGGACGGCCAACATCGTGTGGACAGACATTCAAGAGCCGGGTGAACAGAACGATATAAGAAGAGCAGGACTTGCTGAGCTGTCCGAGCAGGGAGGGGCTGGTCCCAATTCATATATCTATGTCAAGCCCGGTCAGAAACCAGGAAATGTGCTGATAGAAGTTAAATCAGGAAAAATCAAGGGAAATCCGACACTTTGGTCCTGGCATATCTGGATTGTGGAGGAATACCCGACTGTGAGGACGCTCATTAAAATTAATAAGCCGGGCAGTGAGGGAGGAGCAGGAGAAGTCCAATTGATGTCGCATCTGCTGGGCGCTTATGAGGAGGTCCACTCCGAGTATGATAAAAGTAAGTATAGAGAATTCGGCATGCAATACCAGTGGGGCAGGAAAGATCCGTTCCCTGCGTATGCTGTACAGGAAAATGTGAACTTTTACGATGGAAATGGGAAGTCTTTTGATTTCCTTTGGGAACAGAGGGGCAACGACGTGAATTATGGTCTGGATGATGCCCAAAAAGCCAGAGGAGCCGCTATGACGATGAGGCAGAGCATTGAAAAACCGAATGCGATCGTCTCCCATCAAAGCTTTTGGCTGTATGAATGTTTTCCACATCGGACACCTGATCATTTCGATGAACGCTGGGTGTTCCTGTATCCTTGGAACCGGCCTGCCAGGACGGGAAAACCGGAGGATGTCGGCGGGAAAACCGTGTTCGACCCTTCTCCCTATGGATTTAGGATTATGTCCCAGAAAGAGGCTATCACACTGAAAGTCGCATATTATTATTCAAATGACCCTAACGGTCTAGAAACACCGTCTCCCGGAACTATTTATGACGGCAGTTTCATGGATGGAAAGTCTGGAAAAAATGAAGTCTTCTTTGCCGTGGCGCAGGGCAGAAGCAGAACTCATGCCGGCTCTTACCTGCTCAATTCTATAGGAGCTTCTTCGGGATGGAGTTTAACCTCCACTACAAATGATACCTATAGGCGTTGCATGACCTATTCTGTACGTCCGGTCATCGACCCGGAGGTGACAGATGATTATAAAAACTATTTACCTGAATAAAATTGCCCGTGCAGGCAAACGCTTGCACGGGCATACATAAACAATCAAAAAAAACAGAAAAATGAAATTACTATATTTGAGAGAGCATCTATCTTGTTCGAATTACCTGATCGACTCGGATGTCGGATTTTCTTATCACCAACTGGACAAGGAAGATATATACCAGATCGACAATAGTAAGTCATCATGTGCGCTCTTCGTGATTCAAGGTGAGGTAAATTTGGATTTCGGGAGCTGCCGCGGGGGACAGATGGAACAAAGACAGATGTTGTACATACCTCAAAATATAAAAGTCCAGATAGAATCCGTTACAGATTCGAGATGCATGCTCCTGTTTTGGGATAAGCACATGAATGTATGTAACAAATTTTTTTTTAACTCGTTGTCCACCAATAAAAATAATACGGATACGAATGATATGATCCTTCCAATTAGGAGCCCCTTGATGAATGTATTGGCTTCCGTCAGGCTATATCTGAACGCAAGACTGCTTTGCAGGCATATGCACTTGCTGAAACAGCAGGAATTGCTTTTGGTTTTGAGGGGGTTTTACACAAAAAAAGAACTGGCGGCTTTTTTTTCCGCATCGACTAATATTGGGGAATCATTTGAAAGGTTTGTGTGGGATAACTATAAAAAAACCGATTCGATCAAGGAACTTGCAGACTTATACCATGTATCGGAACGATCTTTTAATCGAAAGTTTCATTCGTGTTTTGGAGAAAGTCCTTATAAATGGATACAGAAGAAAAAAGCGGAACAGGTGCAGGAAATGATCAATGATCCGGAATTTTCTTTCAAGGAAATAGCCGACGAGCTGGGCTTTTGTTCATCCGCGCATTTCACAGCATACTGTCAGAGGATGTTTGGGATGGCTCCCACCCAATTGAGAGAGAAAAATAAAGAGAGATGGATTAAAAAATGAAAAAATCAGAAAATATTTAAATAAAGATGCCTGATAATAAGATAAATATACATCGTATAGAGCTTTTGCCTGTGGTATGTCTATCAGTTTACAATGAGATTGTAAAAGAGATGGCAGAACTGATAGAGGATAAACAAATACGGGAAGTATTTTGTTCCCTATCTTCTGGAGAAGATCTTAAGACAGTTTCAAGGAGGATAGGTATTTCACCCAGAAATCTGGTATCTATGTATAAAAAAGGGCTTTATCAGGTCCGTTTGGAATGGAAGCCTTATTCGGAATTAAAACATGAATTAGATCGTATGTCTATCAAATGCCAGAATTATGAGTCTCTTTTGATGCGCTTCGAAGAGGTTTCAAAAGAAAAAATTAAATATGTAAAGATTATTGTTAAAGAACAGGATATTCCTGCGGAATATGTAGACTTGCTAGTCTCTCCTTTAAGTAAATTAGACATAAATCTCAGGGCCTTACGTGCACTCAGGAAATATAATATCTACCAAGTAGAAGATCTTTTGCGATTTGTTAAATATAACGGATTTGACTTCTTATACCGAATGTCTGGCATGGGTACTAAATCTGTTGGACAACTGTATGAAAAACTGAAGGAAAAGGGAATTATGGAAAATCAAGACACTTGCGTCTTATTTCCTTATCTTTGAGTATAGGAGAATCATTGAAAAACAATGAACACAAATCCGTTTGATTTTTGTTGCTAAAAAGAGGTTATAAAGAGTTCTGGCAATCCTTATTTGTTCTCATGTTTTTTCAATGAGGAATGTTCTATTTTTGCTATTTGGTAATTATCCCTATCGCCAAATCCTAATGGAGACAATATATAATCTACTATTTGATAACCATATCTGTTCCCATTCTTTATAGAAAGAAGGATTATATAATACCTATTGATATAGTTTATTCATAAATGTATGCGTAGAATTGTTAATGATGATCAAGTTGTTATTGGTTGTATCTTTTTTTATTTTATGTAAAAAACATTTTACACTACTGAACATATGAATAAAAAAAGTAGATGGTATTTCACTACCCGATTTTTAGAAAATATAAATTTTTGATTTGAGGTTTGACTACCCATAATAAAAAATAAAGAGCCGTAAATAGTATAAAATTAACTAATTGATAATACATAAGATGTTGTGAATTAGTTGGCTTTTTTGTATATTTAAAGATTTTCCCGCAAATAAGGTTTGACGGCCAAAACGGGGAAATAACAACTTTAAGATATGAATAAGATACAAAATATTTCAGAAATTCACCCTACTTAGGGCTTCACAAAATTTGATCTGCTGGAAAAATATCGCAAGAGTTTTCATGAGAGTGAGCTTGGCAGGCCTCATGCTGTGTTTTCGTTTGACCGTATCGCCAAAGAGGCAGGTCTGTTGGAACGGCGGCTGGGACGCAAGAATATTTTCAGTTCTTCCGCAAAGAAGTACGACTATGGATGTCGGCAGATTAGCCCGTGAAAATAAGATCTGTATAGAACGCAAAGAAGGACTGATAACCCTTTATGACGAAAAACGGTTTGATTTCTGTTTTGGATAAAAAACAAAGCTATATGACAAATTTATTAGTAATAAATTTATGTAGGGATATTCCGAAAATAATATGAAATATTCAGTGAATACTACATATTATTTTCGGTTTTTTATTAGACACTAAATTTGAAATATTCGTGTGTAGAAATGATAAGACAGACTTGTCTTATTTTTATTTTTTACCATTTATAGCCTCCAGCAAAAATTTACCAGGTTTGAACTTTACGGTTGTTCTGGCCCGAATTTGTACTGGTTCACCGGTTTTAGGATTACGAGCCATTCTTGGCGATTGTTTCCTGGGGCTTAATGTCCCAAAACCGACAATAGCAATTTCTTCATTCTGACACATTTTCTCAGTGACGATCTCTACATAGGATTCCAGTACTTTTTTAGTTTTTTGTTTGTTCAATCCTGATTTCTCCGCTAATGCAGCAATAAGTTTTGCTCTGTTCATAGGTGTTTATTTTAATGATTAAGAATTCTACAAAGTTAATAAAAACAAGTCGTATAATTGAATTATTCCGGTAAAAATATAAGTGTTTTTTGAAAACATCTTGATTTTATTCCAAATGATCTTTTTTTAAGTCTTTGTCTTCTTATCTTGTAGAATAGCCACGATGACAGCAGTGGTAGCAACACAAGCCAACACTACAAATGTTATTTTTCTTTTTTAATCGCAACAAAAGTAAATATTTTCTCTATATCACTGGAGTACTTTTGTATTATATAGTAGACAATGATTTGTATTTTTCAGCCAATTATAAAAACATAAGAATCAACTACAAATATTTTTAATACATTTGCTATAAATAAATTAATCAATGGTTTAAGTTGAGTGAATTTATCCTTTGGCGAAACTAGACGAAACTCTTTCAAAGTCTTGTTTAGTTTTATTTGAAGACTAAAACAAAGAGTCTCCGGCGGATTTCCGGTTTCCGTCAGAGTTTCTTTTTATTTCTTAATGCAAAAAGAGAGCGATATCAGTGATTTATATTTCACGAATACCAAATTTTAAAAGATTATATAATATTTTTTTGAAAAGAAATTATTGCATTTATGTGGTCATAATTGACCGTATTTTTACATTTTAAGAAAAAAGCGTTTAGCTGATTTCAGTGCAGAAAAAAAGTCGAAAATTCAATTGATTTAAGTATGAAAAGTACGGCCATGGCTGTCGGCTTGTTAGCTCATGAAAACAAGCCGTATAGAGCGGAAAGAAGGATTGACAACCTTCTATGATGAAAAACTGTTTGATTTCTGTTTAGGATAAAAAACAAAGTAGTATGAAAGAAAAAATTCTATTTGACATTCTGGTATTATTCAGTACCATAGCTCTATTTTCCTGTGAAAGTAAAGACGGTAATTGGGAAGCTATGAAATGGAAACCAGCAGTAGAAAAAAGTATAAATGTTCCTGAATCCGGGGAAACTTATACCTTTAAAAGCATAAACTACAGTTCTTTTTGGATAGATGCCATAGTAGAGAATGGTAAAAATGTCAATATTGCCTCCGGCGGGGTTTTCTCCGGGGGCTGCATTTACATATCTCAATACAAAAAGAAAACAAAATCCACAATAGCGAGATTTGCTATCGTGGATTTTCATTCAGAAACTATTTATGGAAGATCCCTATTCTTTTTTCCTTATCCAAGGCATTCCAGTAATCTATGTTGGTTATCTTTTCCAGCAAGACTTTTCTATCTCCTTCACGAACCTTGTTCGCCTCCTTGGCAGAAACCAAGGCTGCACGATCACCCACGCCACGCCATTTAATCATGCGGGCAGGAACCCCACGTTCAAGCAAGGCCGTATGTATCGCTTGGGCACGGTGTTCCGAAAGCTGTAAATTATACGGTTCGCTTCCACGTGCGTCCGTGTAGCCTGTAATCAAGAAGTGTCCCTCTTGGTCTTTTTTCAGCATCTCGGCCAATTTATCAAGCGTCTCTGCAGAACCGGCGGTTATTATATCCTTATCGAACTCGAAATAAACGTTATCCAGCAAATCGCTTGCCAATACGCCGACGGTAACAGGAACCTCCACTTTCTTCTCTACAACCCGCTCGACGATCCTTTCCACCTCGACCGGCTTTTCAATCTCCACACGCCGCACAAGAGGGGCCGGGTGTTTGCTTTTCCCGCCGATACGCCAAATGATACTGGCGGAAACCTGTACGAAGTGGGGCAAGTTTTTCTGCACGGGCAGAAGGTATTCCCCTTGTAGCCCCAGCCCGAACGAGTTGCTTAACCAGGCCTTTACTCCCGCTCCGAAAGAGAGAGGGATAAAAGAGTTCTTGTCCGATGAACGTCCGTCGGGATTCCATACGTCGGAAGATTCCCAATGTGCTTCTCCCGTAGGATCGTCCACGAAATTTCCCCCATATACGGAAGAGTAGTTCTTATGCAGGTAATTCACCCCCACCCTAAGATAGGGTTCCACCCATTGGGATTTGAACAAGGGGGTAAGACGGAACTGCAACCCCAATCCTCCCATGTACAATAAATCATGTTTTCTGTCACTGCCCACGATACGGTTATTGTTCTTTGCCACGCCGACAGTACCCTGTAAATCCAGGTAAAACCACCGGTTCAACTCCCGTGCCACGTACAAGTTGGCACCCCCCATCAGATGGTTGGCTTTCAGGTTGTACAAATAATTTTCCGACGTGCTCCGGAAACCGGTGATTGAAACACGGCTCCAGTTGATCAGTGAACCGCCGACACCGATCTCCCATGATTTCGATTTCTTTTCCGGCTGTTCATCGTATGTTACCTCTTCCTGGAGAGGCGCACGACCGGACGTTTTCGTGTCCTGACCTCTCACCATCAGAGAATTTGACAGTAAGGAAAGGAACGCAAAACACATCATTGTTTTTATCTTCATATTCATAATCTCCATATTCAAATTAATCACTTCGCCCAATCATCCGGACATGTTTGACGTTCCACCTTCATTCGTTTCGAAGGATCAGCGTAATCCACCAAGAAATAGTTCTCGCCCTCTTTCACGAATTTATAGGCATAACGGCCACGGTACTCACAACCCTGTTTTTCCGGTAAAGGAGGTTTTTGACGCCGAATATCCAAACCGATCCAGTTACCAGGATAAGAACTTTCTAATTTGAAACGGCTTCCCCCCTCTGATAATAGGCGGGTTTGAGTAGAACTGAATCCTCCCGTCAGATCCAAAGATGTACTCATTCGTATGTAAACAACCCGATCGGCTGCCAACTCGGATGCAGGACATTTACCATCCACCGGCTCCCATAAATCGGTTCCCTCTTTCTGAGCAAATCCAAAGTCTCCTGGTATATAATGTTGTGTTTTATAAAACTCCGGCATATCATCCGTGTCCACTTCTCCCCAAAGAGTGGTAACACCTTCCTTTATATCTACAAAAACAGAACCTTTTTTAAATCCGGGAGCAGGGTAGACTTCCGGAAGATGGAATTTTTGCTCCATATATACTATTTGTCCGTAGTCATTTTGAGGACCTTCACCATCTCCAAAATAACAAGCGATGTATGTTGGGGTTCCATCCCACGCATAGGGTAACAATACTTTGATTCTTTCATCTTCTCCGGCATAGGATTTTTCCGCTTCCGTGAGGACAATCGGACGAATTAGAACAATTCCCTCGGGAAAAGGAATATTCGGCCTCCACGTAAACGATTTATCTCTATCTACGTTCTCCGCACTAACAGGCGCGTCGAGATCTTTGATTGTTCCTGATTTTATAACGGGATCCCCTATTGTTCTTACCGGATATCTGCTCCACACTCCGTCTATTTGGCGCTCGATCAAAATGCCGAAACCTGCACGCCTAAATTCATTTATATCGTCTGAATAGAGATTAGGTACCAGTCGAGTATCCTTAAAAACTCCCCTGACATTCACCCGGTTCGGAACCAATGTATTTTCCGCACTTGTTTCCTGAACTCCGTCAATTAGCACGGTAGCACAGCCTTTTCTTTCTGCCTCCGCTTTATTGTCCGGCAGTTTATCCCAAGTTACCTTAAACTGCCCCTCGGCATCTGTCGTAAACGTTGTCGACGCATCGATACCCGGAAGACCGCTCACCTGTATACCCGCAGGAACTTTATTGCCCCTCTTGTCATACACGGTAAAGAGCACCGATCCGTCCGTAGGTGTCACATACTCTCTCAAATCGGAATTCCAGTATTGAGGAATGACGTTATATTTTCCAATCTCGATCTCTTCTGTCGACGATTTACCTGTCAGGAAATCCCAGAAGTCCGTCTGTTTGTTCCGACCTGCCGGCCATTTTTGATCCGGATCATGCGGATTATCCACATTTCCGGATGAAATATATTCCTTCCAGAGTTCATAAGCGCTCTTTCCGTTGGTTCCGTCCTTACCATCTTTACCGTCCTTACCATCTCTACCATTTCCACCGAAAGCAGGCTTACCCGTATCCTTTCCGTCAATATACCAGTTGCCGTTCTCGCCGATGGTTGGTACCGAAGATTTTCCATCCTGGCCACGTGCGGTAACACCCGTATCCTCATTTCCAATGAACCAATGTCCATTATCACCGATATGCGGAACCTGTCCATTCTCGCCACTGGCTCCCGTCAGGAAACGCCAAAAATCCTGCACCGTATTATTTTCGGCAGGCCATTTGTTACCGGGATTGTGTGGATCATCCACACTGCCATCGGCAATCATGTCTTTCCACTGGTCGAAAGCGCTTTGGCCGTCTTTGCCATCGTTCCCGTCTTTTCCTTTGAGATACTTGAAAAAGTCAGCAACACCCGTTTGGTCTTTCGGCCAATCAATCGTTCCGTCCGCTACTTTTTCCATCCAAAACTCATAAGCTGAAAGTCCTGTATCACCTTTAAGTCCTTTAGGCATGGTGATATCCACATCTGTACAGGCAGCCATGAGTAAAAGCATGACAATTCCGCACAATTGTACAAATTTAAATTTATTCATATGATATATATTAATAATATTCGAGTGTTGAATGATAGGAAATATATTTTCCTTTATTATTGCAAAACTAAATCATTGTTAAAAATAATATGTTATTTAAAACAGACAATTATTATTTTATTTCAGACAAAACGAAAGACTAGGAATTAATATTCATTATTTTTGGATATTTTTTTATTATTACGGTCTAAAATCATAGTGGATGTGTTGTTAGATAGCTTTTGTTGGAGATAAAAGAAATTTAATATTACAGACAATCAATTTTATAAAACGGTAATTTATAAACAAAAAGGCTTATCTTACTTGTTTATATTCTAAATACAAATTGTATATATAATAAGTTAACTGATCGTGAGATTCGTTGACCATCATTCTTTGTATGGGCGCATTCATATTATATTAACCACAGATAATTTATTACCATACAAAGAGCAAGGGGCTGTGTGTGAACAGCCCCTTTTTTATTGACCGATCAATCTGAAAGATAGTAGTGTTCTATTTATCATTATCATTTCTTGAGAATACATATGATTTTTGTTTCGTATATATACGTGCTTTCTCAAGAGTGCAATAAATGGCACTCTTGAGAAAGCTTAGAACCCCTAATCTTTTAATATGAATATTTGTTAAGTTTGTTATCTTGTCAGTATAATTCCATATTTTTACCTCGCTTTTGAAAACCTACCTTATATAAACCATCTGAAGTTTCAGATAAATTACATAGATGTATGCAAAAAATATTGATCGTGGAAGATGAGAAAAGGGTGGCCGATTTGCTGAGGATTGGCCTGGAGGAGCACGGTTACCAAGCTATGGTTGCCTATGACGGTACGATGGGACTGCGTCTCTTTCAGTCGAACGATTTCCAGCTGGTTATCTCGGATATCATCCTTCCCAGGCTGGACGGTTTCGGGTTATGCAAGGAAATCCGTAAAATCAATGAGCAGATACCGATATTAATGCTGACCGCACTGGGAGCCGCTGACGACAAACTAGAGGGGTTTGATGCCGGAGCGGATGACTATATGGTAAAACCGTTCGATCTAAGAGAACTGGTGGCAAGGGTCAAGGCACTTTTGAAAAGACAGGGAACAGCTGAAAGTCCCCGGGTGAAACAACTCTTTTATGCTGACCTCTTGGTTGAACCGGAACGGCAGGAAGTCAGCCGGGGCGGTATTCCGGTTAAACTCTCCCCGAAAGAATACAACCTGTTGGTCTATATGATAGAAAACGCAGAAAGGGTGATCAGCCGCATAGAGATCGCGGAGAAGGTTTGGAACACCCGCTTCGACACCGGTACTAACTTCATAGACGTGTACATCAACTACCTTCGCAAGAAGATTGACCGGGATTTTGAGGTCAAATTGATCCACACCAAGCCTGGGGTGGGTTTTATCCTGACAGACAGGCCATGAAAATAAGAACAGCGCTTACACTGAAGAACACGGTGGTGACGGCCGCCGTGTTCTTGCTGTGCATGGTCCTGATTTACCTGGCTAGCGAGCGGACACGTGAGAGAACCTTTTTCAGAGACCTGAAAAGCGAGGCTATCACCAAGGCTCACCTGTTCCTTGCGGGACAGACAGACGCGGGGACCATGCAGTCCATCTACCTGAACAATCGGAATTTCATCGACGAGGTGGAGGTTGCCGTTTATACGACCGATTTCCGGATGCTTTACCATGACGCCATACAGATAGACATCATCAAGGAAACGCAGGGGATGATAGACGACATTCTGCGAAAGAAGGAGATCGAGCTGCATATCGGCAAGTATCAGGGAATTGGCATGGTGTACCCGTTCGATGGAAAGGAATACGTGGTCACGGCGGCAGCTTACGACGGCTACGGCCACGACAATCTGGCCGGGTTAAGGGAAACATTGTCCCTTCTTTTCTTTATAGGCCTGTTCCTGCTTTTCGCCACTGGCTATTACCTTGCCACGCTCTCGCTACGACCCATACGAAATATCGTGAGCGAGGCGGAAACCATCACGGCTTCGCGTATTGACCGAAGACTTCCGGTCAAAAACCAGAATGATGAGCTTGGGGAACTCAGCGTGAGTTTCAACGCCTTGTTGGAACGACTGGAGACCTCGTTCAACTCGCAAAAGATGTTCGTCAGCAATGTCTCCCATGAGTTGCGTACCCCGCTGGCCGCCCTTATTGCCGAGCTGGACGTTTCCCTACAAAAGGAACGCACGGCCGAGCAATACCACCAAGCCATGCGGAACATCCTGCAGGACGCACGGCGTATGACACGTTTGATCGACGGTCTGTTGAACCTTGCCAAAGCGGATTACCGGAAAGAGGAGATCTGCATGCGGGAGGTCAGACTGGACGAATTGTTGCTCGACGCGAGGGAACTGATACTAAGGGTACATCCAGAGTACCATATAGAACTGCTTTTTGGGCAGGAAGAAGCTGACGACGAGCGGCAGATCACCGTGAGAGGGAATCCGTACCTGCTCAACATCGCCTTCTCCAACCTGATAGAGAACAACTGCAAATATTCTGGCGACAATGCCTCGTCCGTCCAGATATCCTTTTGGGATAAATGGACCATCGTTCGCCTGTCGGATAACGGGAGCGGTATGTCGGAGACGGACAAACAAAATTTATTCACCCTGTTTTACAGGGGAGAAAACGAGAAAGTTGCGAAAGGACACGGTATAGGTATGACCCTGTCTCAGAAGATCATCTTCCTACACGAAGGGGAGATCGCCGTTCACTCGGAACGGGGAAAAGGCACCACTTTTATAGTGAGACTTCCCCATATCTGAGTATGAAGGAACCGGTTAGAAATCCTCCTGCGGTGATATCCGCTTTTCCCATCCAGCGTCCGATACGCCCGGGCGGGAACGCAGGCGGGAGACGAGCAGGTCAAGTAATGCTTTGTGGTCTCCCAGTGTCTCCATCTCGCAATATACGACGATCCGTTCCCCGCCTCCCTTGAAAAAAAGGGAGTTCAGTCTCACGTCTGTATCGAAGGCCAGCGTGTCCATGATCAGTTGCCGCACGTTCTCCGAGATATCTTTTGGGCATTCCACATGTACGGAGTAATGAAATATCCCGGCCGTTCTTTTCTCGAAGAAGAGGCACAAAGGGCGGAAAATACAATGCGTTATCAACACACACGCAACCAAGAGCGCCGACTCTTTATACAATCCCACTCCCGAAAGTGTACCGCAGGCGGCGGAGCACCAGATCGTGGCTGCCGTGTTCAATCCCCTGACGGTTACCCCGTCTTTCAAAATCAACCCACCGCCTAGAAAACCGATCCCGGAGACGATCTGTGCCGCCACCCGGGAGGGGTCCCCACTACCCGAAGTCATGGCGTAAGATAAGACGGTAAATGCCGCCGCTCCCACGGAGACGAGTACGTTGGTACGCAGTCCGGCATTCCGTTGGCGGTATTGCCGTTCCACTCCGATCAGGGTGCCCGTCAGAAAGGCACATCCCAACCTTGTCAAATAATCTGTAAAGAGAATCATACGTTTTTTTTACGGGCAAAAATAACAGACATGGCTTAAAAGGACTATTAGAAAACCATTAAAACCGTGTTAGAAAACCATTAGAGCTGGTTCTAATAGTTTTCTAATAGCACTCTAATAGTTTTCTAACACCGATCCGTGAAAAGCCCTCCTACTTTTGCAGCGCTAAAGGCAAAAAGAGTTATTAACCCATTAAACAAAAGTAACATGTGGAAGAAGAAAAAACGCGAGGCTCAATTTGCGTTCAACGCTGAGAAAGTGTTCCTGGCCGCCACGCAGCCACTCGATTCGGTATTCAATTACTTCCAGACTACCCAATCCGGGCTGAATAAGGACGAGGTGGAGAAAAGGCAATCTCTTTTTGGGAAGAACGAGGTTGTGCACGAGAAAAAAAAGAAGCCGCTCATCATGTTTGCAAAGGCTTTTATTAACCCGTTCGTGGGCGTGCTGACGGCGCTGGTGGTCATATCTTTCATTCTGGATGTGCTGATGGCTGCCCCGGGAGACCAGGACTGGACCTCCATCATCATCGTCACGACAATGATTGTCCTAAGCGCCATCCTGCGCTTCACCCAGGAATGGAAGGCCAACCAGTCAAGCGAAGCCTTGCAGAAAATGGTGACGAATACCTGCTACGTGAAACGTATGGGAGTCCCCGAAGGGGAAATCAGTATCGAGGAGCTGGTACCGGGAGATCTGGTTACGCTTGCCGCCGGTGACATGATCCCTGCCGACATCCGCCTGATCGAGTCGAAGGACTTGTTCGTCAGCCAGTCGACGCTTACTGGGGAATCCGACGCGATTGAGAAGGTACCTACCGTAATGGGGAAAAAGTACCGTAAAGGAAGTGTCGTGGAACTGGACAACATCTGCTATATGGGATCGAACGTTGTCAGTGGCTCGGCCAAGGGGATTGTATTCGAGACGGGGAACAACACGTACCTGGGAACGATTGCCAAAAGTATCGCCGGACACCGTGCCGCCACCGCTTTCGACAAGGGGATCACCAAGGTCAGCCTGCTGCTCATCCGCTTCATGCTGATCATGGTCCCGTTCGTGTTTGTCGTGAACGGTATCACTAAGGGAGATTGGCTGGAGGCGTTCATTTTCGCTATCTCCGTGGCCGTAGGCCTGACACCCGAGATGCTCCCGATGATCGTGACGGCCAACCTCTCCAAGGGGGCTATGGCCATGTCACGGAAAAAGACGATTGTAAAGGATCTGAACGCCATCCAGAATTTCGGTGCCATGAATGTGCTCTGCACCGACAAAACCGGTACATTGACGCAGGACCATATTGTATTGGAACGTCATATCAATGCCGATGGCAGTGAAGATCACGACAACCGTATCCTTCGGCACGCCTATTTCAACAGCTATTTCCAGACAGGTCTGAAGAACTTGATGGACCGGGCTGTGCTCTCGCATGTCAAGGAACTGTCGCTTGAGTCGCTGAGCAGTGAGTACAAGAAGGTGGACGAGATCCCGTTCGACTTCACCCGCCGGAGAATGTCGGTGGTGGTGGAGGATAGCAAAGGCAAACGCCAGATCATCACCAAGGGTGCGGTGGAAGAGATGCTGGGTATCTGTACCCATGCCGAATTCGGCGGCAAGGTCCATCCGCTTGTCAAAGAGTTGAAAGCAAATGCCCAAAAGATCGTCGAGGAGATGAACAACAAGGGTATGCGGGTCCTGGCGCTCGCCCATAAAAGCTTTCTGGAAAAGGAGAATAACTTCGCCGTGGAAGACGAGAAAGAGATGGTGTTGATCGGTTACTTGGCTTTCCTCGATCCTCCCAAGGAATCGGCGGCGCAAGCCATACGCCAGTTGCATGAGCACGGAGTGGAAGTCAAGGTGCTTTCCGGGGATAACGATGCGGTCGTAAAAACAATCTCCCGGCAAGTAGGCATCGATACCTCCACAGCTGTTACCGGTCCTGAGCTGGACAAGATGAACGAAGAGGAAAAACTGAGGGCTGTATCCGCTGGAAATATCTTCTCCAAATTGACTCCCATGCAGAAAGTGGAGATCATCCAACTCTTACAAAAACAGAAAAATACGGTTGGTTTCTTGGGAGACGGTATCAACGATGCCGCCGCTCTCCGTGAGTCCGATATCGGTATCTCCGTAGACTCTGCCGTAGATATCGCCAAGGAAAGTGCCGATATTATCCTGTTGGAAAAAGATCTCATGGTCCTGGAAGATGGTGTTTTGGAAGGGCGCAAGACGTTCGGCAATATCATCAAATATGTGAAGATGACAGCCAGTTCCAATTTCGGTAATATGTTCAGCGTATTGGCAGCCAGCGCCTTTCTGCCATTCCTGCCGATGATGCCGATTCACCTGTTGATACAGAACCTGCTTTACGATATCTCGCAGACGACGATCCCGTTCGACCGTATGGATCCGGAATATTTACGTAAACCACGTATTTGGGACTCCTCCGACCTGAGCCGTTTCATGATTTGGATAGGTCCGATCAGCTCCATCTTCGATATCGCCACCTACGTCCTCATGTGGTGGTTCTTCAAATGTAATAACCTGGAGACAGCCTCCCTGTTCCAGTCAGGCTGGTTTATCGAAGGATTGTTGTCGCAGACCTTGATCGTACATATGATCCGTACCCGCAAGATCCCGTTTATCCAAAGTACGGCTTCCTGGCCAGTACTGCTCATGACCTTCTCGATCATGGCCATCGGCATCTGCGTACCGTTCTCCTCATTTGGTGCCTCTATTGGGTTGATACCACTTCCTTGGAGCTATTTTCCCTGGCTGGTCGGAATCCTGTTCTCTTACTGCATCTTGACACAGGGCTTAAAAGTCCTTTATATCAAGGCTTTTAAACGTTGGTTATAATATAAACCTCCTTTTTGGGGTGTGCCTAGCCCCGTCCTGCCATGGCGGACTTGTTCCGCCGTCCCGTCCGTGCCCATCGTCCATATACAGGATGGAACTCCGGGTTAAGCCCGGAATGGCAGGATATTGCTCTCGGCCATACCACCGGAGAAAAAATAAAAATCATGAAATTGAAGAGATTGATTTTCTTTATAGGCTGTACGATGCCTTACGTAGCTATTGCCCAGACATTCAGTGGTGAATATACCACTGAATGGCAGTGGAACATGAAAAAAAACACCAATTGGGTGAATCTGCTTCGGTTGGAGATGAACCTGCCGATATGGAGGAACGGCTCGCTGGAGGCCGCTACTATCCACGTGGCCAAGACGAATGAGTGTATTATAGACGACTGGCAGACTTTCTCCAATATAGAGGAGGACAATAATTTCGCGGCCATCGCCCTGCTGGGATATATGCACACATGGAAGAATGCCCATTTGTTTCTCGGGGTGCGTAATGTCAACGAGGATTTTTTCACATCCGATTGTACGTCTCTTTTCACCAGTAGTTCCTGCGGTATTTTTCCTACGATCTCGGCGAGCTATCCGGTCGCCAACTATCCCTTGAGTGGATTGACTGTACATTTCGATGTGACACTGGGCGGATGGACACTGAAGAATAGCCTATATAACGGAAAGGGCTACAACGGCTGGAAGCGACATGACAACCCGTTTCTCGTCCATTTCCGCAACGATGGTATCTTCAATATGACAGAATTGAGTTACCGGCATGAACACGGGAATTATTTTGCCGGAACTGCCGTACACGACAGGATTTTCCCTAACAACGATGAGGAGATAAAGACGGTAAGTTGTGCTTGGTGGATTTATGGTGAACAATCCATATGGAAAAGGGATGAGCGGGAAATTTGCTTGATGGCGCAGTATTCGGAAAACACAGACAAGCGTTGCGGTTGCCGACGGTATGCAGAGCTGGGTTGTGTATATACGGATGGAAAGGACCGGCTCGGGCTTTCCGGACAACATGCCGATTTCCTTCAAGGTAAGGAATGGTCGGTGGAACTTACATGGCAGAAAACAATCAATGAAAACCTAACCATACAACCGATATTCCAATACATTCGAAACGGTAATGGAGACTTTAGCGTGCTCAGCGCACGTCTTCATTATAGTTTCTGATAAACCCACACGCACAAGTAAAATTTATTTATTTACAAACTAAAAACAGGAAATGGTTATGACTACAAATGTTGAAAAGAAATTGCAGGCGAACGTGATAGATGATGTGAAATATACCCGGAAACAAATAGCGAGAGCTAAGTTCTTCCTAGTTGTCTTCCTTTGGGGGCCTTTTATCGGGGCGTTGATCCTGATGGTCTTATGTGTAAATGGGGTGGTCGGATAGTATGACTGTCATATTCATATTGCTTTATGTAATTGCGTGTTTTCTTGTTATGAGGCTGGAAAATAAGAGGAAGAGAAGGAAGAGAAAACATAATGCCAGGCATAGATGGCACTAAGACAATTCTTTCATCTCTCTAAAGCCATGCTTTCGGTGGTGCAACCCGTAGTGTTAGCCCTCGTAAAACATAGCTTTATATTTTCCGGACCGATCCGGTTGAAAACAAGCGGTTTCTTTGTTGAATTATTGAAAAAAGATGATATTTTTACCGAAATATTCATTTTTTTTCTATTTTTGTCCGGTCTTTTAGAAGAAAAGATGACAAAAGAGCGTTAGGCATTATCCAAGTTCAGGAAATCCCCAATTTCAAAAGCAACAATTGGATAATACATCGGACGCTCCACGGACTATAGTATATATCATAATGCTCTTATGATCTATATTATGATATTATATATAGGCGTGGGGCTTTGTGTATTATATGTTGTGAGTATGGGGATACTTCTGAACGATAATACCAGAGTTCCCACGCTTAACTTATATATAAATCCGGCTCTTGGGAACGGAGTTGGCTAATTAAATTCTTTATGAAAGCGACTTATCTTAAGAGTGAAGGAGCCGTGTCCTCCGATTTTCTTTCAATATTGGTTAATCCCTTGAATGGGAAGTCCAGTTCCCTTGGTTCCATTCCAGTCTTTTTTCGGGATATGCGGCTATCGTTCTACAAATTATATGCCAGACAACTCCCGTCCCCTTTCTCCCTATGACATCTGATAACGGCTTCTTTCCTCATTCCGGGGAGGCACTTTGGCTTCAACTCCTTTCCTTGTCAAAGGAACTACAGGATTGTAAAGCTTGCTTGTACCATGATAATACGTTGGGTTTCATATCCGCTAAGATTGAAAGGGTTGAAAAAGAATTAGACATATTATTGGGCATATTAGCAGAATGTCGTGACAAAAAGACATTGTAATACCTTTGTTTGCGACTATTTGTCTACCAGTGTATTATAACACCCATTGTTTGGCTGTTCTTTTCTAATAAGAATTCAGTCTTTTGATTTCTTTCGTTTACAAAATGAAACTTTATAATTTCACCAGAATGCAGACACGAAGCATTCTGGTATAATGTCAGAATTACAATGGATAAACAGATTGAAAACGCGATGAACAGACTAATCAACGCGGAAATATGGTCGACAAACCTGTACTTGTCTTTACAGGTTTATTTTGAAGAACAACAACTTCCTGTCTTAGCCTCCTGGCTGAATGCTCAGGCGCAAGAAAACATGAACAAAGCTTATCAGTTGATGAACCGTATTTACCACGACGGAAGTGCCGTGACTATCCATGAGATCAAGCGGGAATCGCAACAATGGCTGACACCGTTAGCGGCCTTGAATACCTTACTCGAACATGAGCAACATATCTTCTGGCAGATATCCGATTTCCATGTCTTATGCCAGCTTGTGGCCCCTTCCATCTATCCTTTCGTTAAGGATTTGTACACAAAACGGATTTATGTCAGTTCGGCATTCATAGAATTGCTACGGATACTCTCTGTGGAATATAAGCGAAGGTTACCGGACTTTTGGTAAAAAAGGCCTGATTTGATAATAATATAGTGTACATATTCCACTATGGGCTACTTTTTGAGGCGTCCATACCCGGAATAAAAGATAATGTCATGGATATATTCGCTTATTCAATGTTATGTTTCACCTCGTTGTTTACTTTGATGGATCCTCTTGGGGTAATGCCGGTGTTTTTAGAAATGACCGAGGGAATGAATGTGAAGGAACGTAGGCTGATCGCCTTGAAGTCCTGTATTGTCACGTTTGCCATATTGGTCCTTTTTACTTTGTCCGGCAGGCTTTTGTTCCATTTTTTCGGTATCTCGACCAATGGATTCAGGATCGCGGGCGGTATCATTATTTTCAAAATCGGATATGATATGCTACAGGCTCGCTTTCCTCATGTAAAACTGAATGAGAACGAGATGAAAGAGTACTCGAAGGACATCACGATCACGCCTCCCGGTTTTTAATAATCAATTTTATCAGACAAACAGTTACCATAAATTATGGATGAATTCAATTTTGATGATGAACTGCTTGCCGTGCAGGACGAATTGCTTCGCTTTGCTTATAGTTTGACGACGGATTGGGAAAAAGCCAAAGATTTGTTGCAAGATACTCTGCTAAGAGCCTTATCTCATAAGGAGAAATACAGTACACACTCCAATTTCAAGGGATGGTTATTTGTTATCATGCGTAACATATTTATCAATGGTTATTGGAAAGAAGTCAATAATAGCCCCTTATACATAGCTTCAGATCCTACATATTTTTCACAAATCAAAGATGACTCCCATTCTGCAAAAGAAGATATTGCTTATGATATCGAAATTATGTATGATGCTCTTAATGATATATCGGATATACATTACAGATCTTTCGAAATGTATTTGTCAGGGTTCAAATATCGTGAAATCGCAGAAAAAACCGGTGCGTCGTTAGGGACAGTAAAGAGCCGTATTTTTCATTGTCGGAAAAAGCTGAAAGCCATATTGGGCAAACTGCAAAATAAAGACCGAGAGAAATGATCACATTGTAGCATTTAAAATCTTTGTAACTCCTGCCATTCTTTTCTTTAATATCCAACAATGATTATATAATCGATGATTGTGATTTTATGATCAGTGTCAACAATTACAGGATAGCATGTAATTTATCAGAGAACATAAGAACTGTAGTAATATATTTCGAAGAGATCGATCTGTTACTTTTTAGAATTTATCTTTTTCTAAATACAAATACATGCCTTTCTCCGTTTCATATATTAGCAAAGAATCGGAATTCAATCGTATTATTTTGAATATAAAAGATTTATTTTCTGAGTATTCGGTGGGAGTATTAGATCCTGTGATGAACAGCATTGAATCTTTGATTTCCCATTTTTTCATAAACATCCACAATGAGTCAATATTCGTTACTGTCCCATCCCGATGTAAAATTAATTCTTTTTTTTCGGAGCAATGCTCTTTATCAAGGAAGTATGACCAAGTGCCTATCAGAGAATTTTCCAACATTCGTTCCTTGTTTTCCCATGGTAAATCCATAAAGATAACATATAGGCATAATATGCATACAAGTGAAGCTACAAATGTTCTCATACTTTATTCATTACATACATCATGAAAAACCAGTCCTCTTAGTCCGAAATCAATCATTTTTTGAGCGGTATCCACTCCAATAATGATAAGAGGATTTTTCTTTCCGTTATATCCGAATTCCATCTCCGTTTGACAAATAAAATCCTTTTCAGTGTTATTCCCAATTTTTGAATATAGTGGGTAGGCAATCTGTGCTTTTTTATAACTGCAACAGATTAAACAAGGTTCAGAAAGATTGATATTCGGGTGATCAGTGTCAATCGGATAGATTTTTTTCGACTCAAAAAAATAATAACCTGCCGATCGGATCGGAATGAATGTCAAATCAGGATATTCGTTTTGTATGCAGAATATCCTGAAATTTTCGGATACCAAGCAATATCTGTCTCTCGTATATCTGATATCGGTTGTATTTTTATGTGATATTGAAAATTCGGGATTGATCACTCTTTTGAAAGTCTGACGACACTCAGGACATGTATGCGGGATAACTCCCTCATGCATGAAATTATTGTCTACAGGGCCATCTAATACTTTAGCTACTATCATTGCTTATTTTTACATGTTACGATTATTATTTGTCTTTATCTGCATTTTCTTATCGTTTCAAGAAATGATAAAGAGTGAATGTCTTGCTATGACGTTCTCCTAAATCATTTATCATCTGTTCGGCTTCTTCACGAGAAATCAAACCTTGTTCCTTAAATTGCTCTATTCTCTTTTTTTCGTTGCTTAAGAGCATACGAACCGACTTGCGAGTTACGGCCTCTTTGTATGACTTAGGATAATCAATGGAAATCTTTTCTATGAAATTGGACGCTTTTGTTATGTTTTTACGGATTTCTACCTGTAAAAGCAGCAGGCAGCTCTTGTATTCGGTAGAGACTGTTTCCGAAGAGGCAAACTCGTTAACCAGTTTCAAGGACTCTTTTTGGGCTATCATCAAACCTCTTGCCAGATCATATCCTAAAATGATCCTGTCTTGGTAATAAGTATCCACCCATTTTTGGATAAAACGGGAAAAAATTTTCATTTTGGTTATCCATGCAGGTTCCTCACAAAAATCGAAAATATCTCCTCGTTCGCATAGAGGTCTCTTCCCGTCCTGATCGTATAATTCGTCTCTTGCCGCGTTTAAGCGTCTTTGCGTTCCGGATGAAATGACACCGCTTGCATACAGGTTCCAATAAAGCGAGCGTTCTTTGTCCAAGATCCGGAGGCGTATGTCGGCCATTACATCTTTGGTACGGACGGGCATTTCCGGATATGTCTCTTTTTGAGGCAGGAACTGTTCGACGATACTCCAGTCGGTCGCTTCCAAGGCTTCTTTTTGTTTCAAATCATTCAAGTATTTTTCAGAACTTTCGTGCAGCTGTTCTTTTACGCTGTAATCCAAAAGAAGTTTGGAAGACGGTATTTCTGCCAATCCTAATTTCTTTAGCAACCAACCGATCGTAGTTGCATTTATGGTCAATGTCAAAGTCACGATCCCGGCTGTGAGGAAAAGTACCTGCCGGCGTATCGGCTCTGGTATCGAGAGCGTGTACGATACCATCAATGCCATCGTCAGTCCCAGTGCACCGCGTAAACCACCCCAACTCAAGATTGCAGATTCTCGTACCGACAAGCCGTATCCGGAGCGTTTCATGATCGGATAAAATATAGTTATTATCAGTATGCGGATAATGTTTATTCCGGTATATACGCAGATAAGAATCAACAAATCCATCCAGGAAAAATCGACTTTCAATGCGATTACGATACCGACAATTATGAATATCAATGTGTTGGCTATGTGTGCCGCCAGTTCCCAAAATTGGCGCATGAATTTATTCACTTGTGGTTTCAATCTCGGGCGACCCATATAAGTGATCATCAAGCCGAAACCGACCAAAGCGATTACGCCCGATACGTCCAGGTAGTTTTGTGCGATGATAAAAGTCATATAGGCTGAAAGGATCATCACGCTGTTTTGAAGCATCTCGTCTCCATTTACTTTGGTGATGAATTGGATACATAAATAAGCCAAAAGTGTTCCGAGCAACGCTCCTCCGGCAACGACTTTGATGAAATCCGTCACGGGAGATTCCGAAACGCCGGTAGCTGTATAAGCACCGAAAAATAACATGAAGAGAACGATGCCGGTCCCGTCGTTCAGCATCGACTCGGCATCCACAAGCGTCGAGAAACGTTTACTGGTTCCTAATTCTTTCAGTAACGCAACAACGGCTACAGGATCGGTTGCACTGATCAAAGCGCCGAACATCAACGCAAAAGTCCAATCCCACCCTTCATAAGAAGGAACGACCGTCCCGATCCCCATCATCAAGGCTGCCGTCAGCAACATCGCGATGACGACACCCGGAACGGACAATATGGTGGCATTGGTCAATGTTTTCTGAAAGACGTGCACGTCCAGTTCGTATGCGGCATCGAATATCAAGATCGGAAGGAAAATATAAAGTATCATGTCGGGATTTGCATTCCCGGCAAAATCAATTGACGATTTTAATATCGGAATACTTTCCAACCAGCCTATCCGGTCGAACGTACCGATCAGTAACCCGAAGGCGAATAGCCCGACCGTGTAAGGGATAGGTGTCTTTTTTAATCCGAATTTTAAAATCGCGCCTCCCATCAACCCTATCAACACAAAAAATAATGGGGCTAGTAAATTATTCGTTTCCATACCAATTCACTATTTAACTGCAAAAGGCTTACAATTATTATGCCAATAGCGTTTGAAAATATACAATTGCCGGATAACAAAGTTTTTATGCGCCTAGTCCTGTGAAGACAAAAGTAAAACCTTTTTCATTTTGGAAATATTTTCCCAAAATGAAAAAGATACGGGACATTTATTTAAGGAACAGTCGTACATCCTCTTCCGAAAACAAGATGGCGGTATTGACCAATGCCAAGTGCGAATATGCCTGAGGGAAATTCCCCAGTTGTCCTTTGGTCTCAAAATCAATATCTTCACTGAAAAGCCCCAAGTGGTTTGAATTATGGAGCATTTCCTCAAACAGGCTACGTGCCTCTTCCTTTTCCCCTATGACATAAAGGGCCCGGATGAGCCAAAACGTACAGATGGTAAAGGCGGAAGAGGGTAGTCCGAAATCATCATGAGACTTATAACGATACATCAACCCTTTGTAAAGTAATGTTTTCTTGATCGCTAGCACCGTTTTACGGTAGCGTATATCGGTCGGATCGATGAATCCGTATGGTTCCATCAACAACAAGGATGCATCAAGATCGGAATTGCCGTAGGCTTGCGAGAAACTTTGTATCTTTTCTTTCCACCCGTTTTTCAGGATATCGTCTTTGATTACGGCCGTCTCTTCCGACCAACGTTTCCGGTATGCAGGTTTGTTCAATAAATCCGCAATGCGGGCTCCTCTGTCCAAGGCGACCCAGCACATGACTTTGGAGGAAACAAAATGCTGGCCTTCGCCTCTTATCTCCCAGATACCCTTGTCCGGTTTTCTCCAGTCATTCATCACATTCGCCAGAATACTTTTTACCATCTCCCACATGTCTTCCACTTCGTCCAATGTACCGGGCATCAAACGGTAGTATTGGTAGATCAGGTCCATCAAATAGCCGAACGAGTCGTTTTGAAGCTGGTGGTAAGCGTCATTGCCGATCCGGACGGGCCGTGAGTTCTTGTAACCGGAAAGATGTTCCAGGATAACTTCCGTCAATTTCCTCTCTCCACGAATGCCGTACATGATCTGGTAGGTATCGTGCTGTGAGACGAATGTGGACTGGACAAAGCGCATGAACCGCCTTGCGGCATCCACATGCCCGATCTGGAATAATGTTTCAATGGACATGGAGGCATCGCGCAACCAGCAAAAACGGTAGTCCCAGTTGCGAACTTCCCCGACCGTTTCCGGCAGGCTGGTGGTGATGGCCGCTAATACGGCTCCGTTGTAGAATGACATCAGCTTCAATACAAGGAGGCTTCGCTCGATGATATCGTTGTAGACGGAAAACTTCTTGGTCCGGTCGGTCCAGTTGAGCCAATAGACCAACGTCCGGCAATACTCCAGCTTCTCCCGTTCGATGTCGATGGGGATTACCTTTTCGTTATATGAAAGGAGGAGGAACTCGTCTTTTGTCAATACGATATCTTTCCCTTTCCTAATGTCATCTAAGGACAAGGAAGCATATAGATATTGCCGGTCTTTGCTATTGGAAGTGGAATAGGTTTCTATATATTCAGAGGTCGTGTTGAAGATCGTCTTTCCACGGGCATAGTCCGGAGCCGGTGTGTAGCGGATTTTGAAGCTGGGCGCTCCCTTAATCCAATGGATATATCGGTAGATCTCTGCCGGGCGGTAGCAATTGCTCGTATCGCTTAGGTGGTAGCAAGGCATGAAATCCACGACGGCAAATTCATTCTCGTCCGATACGAAATTGGTCGAAAGGATATTGGTATGAGGCACATACGATTGCGATATCCGATAATCCGGAGAGACCTCGAAACCGAAACATCCCCCTTTCTCCCGATCGAGCAATGCCGCAAAGATGGAAGGAGAATCGAAGTTGGGGAAGCATAACCAATCTATGCTACCTTTATCCGAGATCAAAGCCGCTGTACAACAATTTCCTATTACTCCGTAATTTAACTTGTCCATAAAAATTTATTTTTTAGTTGTCCACAATTCTTTGATAAAATCGACGGTGGCTTTCAGTTGGTCTTTTATACTTTTAGAAGTCACTTCGTAACGGAGGCCTTCATCCAGCAGCTCTTTCAAGAAGGGCAATACTTCTTCCTGAGAGGACAGATTGTATTTGGCTTTTTCGGATACGATTCCGACTTTGATTGTTATGGCAGATACCGGAAGAGCCCGGAACATGTCCTCGTCCGTCGTGTCATCGCCCATCGCTAATATAAAATCATAGCGGGAGGCCAATAACAGGCGGTTTACTTCCGAGCCTTTTGTGCAATCCGGTGATTTTATTTCCACGACTTTGTTACCCTGCATGATTTGTAATCCCTTTTTTAAACAAACAGGCATGATGGCTTTAGTCAGCTGTTGGGCTCTCAGCTCTCCCAGCCAGGTGTCCGACTCTCTATAATGCCAGGCAAGAGCCGCTTCTTTTGTCTCAAGGTGGGAGTTCGGGGTTTTGCTTACAAACAAATTCAGAATGGACAATAGTTCCGGATCCCACTCCTGATCGCTTATGTTCTTATGCCATGCGCCGTTTTCCTTGTAAAATGCGCCATGTTCGGCGGCAAAAGACAGAGGTAAATCTCCTAACCATTTCTCCAATGTATAATGGTCTCGCCCGCTATTGATGGCCACATGGTTTCGAGGGTCGGAACAAATACGTTGCAACAGATCTCGCAAAGCTGGTGTCGGAACGGCATCTTCCGGATGATTTTTGAATGCGGCCAATGTCCCGTCGTAATCCAGTAAAATCAAGCGTTTTCTTGCTTGGTTATATAGTTTTTTAATTTCGTTCCGGTCTTGTGCGGAGATATTTTTCTTTTGTAACCGTTGGTTTTTCTCAGCGGTTTGTCGCCATTCTCTCATGAAGTCTGCGGCCCATTTATTTACGGTCTGTACCGAGAGGATGGCTTGCATCCGCCGGAGTCTCTCTCTTTGTTCCTCCAATGGCATTTTCAAAGCCTGGCAAATGGCTTGCTCGATCTGGTCCGTGTCGTTCGGATTAATCAACAAAGCATCTGACAACTCAATCGAAGCACCGGCCATTTCACTTAAAATGAGCACCCCCGGATTGTCTTGTTTGGTAGCGACATACTCTTTTGCGACCAGATTCATGCCATCGCGCAAGGGGGTTACCAGGGCTATATCGGCAACATAATACATCGCTACCAGTTCTTCAAAAGAGAAACCGTGATAAAAATAACATACCGGAGTCCAATTCATGGTAGAATAAGTTCCATTGATAGAACCGATCTCCTCGTCTATTTTGGTTTTCAATTCGGCATAACTTCCTACATGGCCTCGAGAGGGGACGATAACCATCGCCAATGTCACTTTCCCATGATATTCCGGATGGTTTCTCAAAAAGGAGGCGAATCCGTAAAGACGGTGCAATATTCCTTTGCTGTAATCCAGTCGGTCCACAGATATAATTAACTTATGATTTCCAAACAGAAGCCGTGTCTTCTCTACTGCGTGCCGGACTTTGTCATCATCTATCATATTGTGATATAGATCATAGCTTATTCCCATCGGTAATGCATCCACATGAGTTACACGATCATTCATTTGAACTTCGTCCAGATTGAAATTCTTATGAAGAACGCGTTCCGTTGCACTGATGAAATGGCGCATATAATCGTGAATGTGGAAAGCGACAAGATCAGCTCCCAAAAGCCCGTCTAGGATTTCGACCCTTTCGGGCAGAATCCGGAAAAGCTCGTAAGATGGGAATGGTATATGATGAAAATAGCCGATATGAAGGTTGGGAAACTTTCCACGGAGCATACCTGGCAACAACATTAACTGGTAATCCTGCACCCAAACCCAATCATGCGGTTCGACTATCCGGGATACCTCTTCACAAAAAAGCGTATTGACCTCTCTATAGGATTCCCAAAAGTCTTTTTTATATAATGTATATGCAAAGAAATAATGACAGAGGGGCCATAGGGTACTGTTGCTGTATCCTTCGTAGTAATTTTCATACTGACCGTCGGATAAGAATACCGGATGATACTTGTCTCTCTCCAGTTGATTGCAAATGTCCTCCTTCTCCGCCTTCTTCTCTACGCATACGCCGGGCCATCCGATCCAATGTTTTTCACAATCGATTTCCAAAGACTTCAAGCCTGTGGCAAGTCCTCCTTCACTCCGTGAAAAGTAAAACTTTCCATCGGAGGAACGTGAGACCTTGACAGGTAACCTATTTGACACGATAAATAATCTCATTCTTAATAAAGTTTATAAAAGCAGAAACAAAATCTATACCAAATTATATTAAGTGTTGAAAAACAGGTATTTGTGAATAGTAGCTTGTGGAAAACTCTTTCATTTTGGAAAAATATTTTTAAAATGGAAATTTTTCCTTTACATGAATAATTGTTAATTATCCTCTTTTGTCAATGCACGAGTATTTAGAAACCGTTATTATCTTGCAGTTGTTTTCGTCTATGCCTTGGCATCTTTTTGACCATATCTGTCCCTTTTTAGTGCCAGATAGCCCGCTATCTTCCTTATAAGAGTGATGAATCCGACTCAAAAGTCATCTCAAATCATGAGACGAAAAAGTCAGAACAGTTTCTTAATTACGATATCGAATTTTTTGCAAGTAGATCCAAACGTGTCAAAATGAAAAAAAATTTTCATTTTGGTTAGCTTTACTTGTTTTTAATATTGAGATTGTATCACGGTAATATATTGTAATATAATCATTTATTTTTGAATTCTCGAAAATGGCTTGATTTTTGGTATAATTTAATTAATTGTTCAAATTCCAGAAAACACATCATTCAGGTGCTTGTATGGAAGTTGAATTATAGCATCAAGCAAACAAAGTTGAACAATAAAGAAATAAAATGGTACTTTTTATTTATCAGTTGGGAGCAGTTGCATCTGTATTGGCAATAGGCAATTTGCTAAAAAAAGATATTCCTCAGAAGATCAAGAACAGGATTATCATCCTATTGTTGTTAACAAGTTGGGTTGGTATTCTAAGCTACTTTTTCATTTTGAAAAACAGAGTAGAGAAATGGTGGTCTGGTAAAAAGTGTTCGGTTACAGTAAGCAAATCATAGTATTTCAATAAGTGGCAATTAAAATTGTTTTATGTGAACCAAAACCCTTTTATCCATTCATCTGTAAAGATTTGAATTGTTTTTTTTCTTTTTTAAGCCGTGAATATAAATTATTCACGGCTTCTTTTAAAGAAGGGGTTGAGTTCTTAAATTTTAAGCTAGAGATGGGAAAAAATATCTGGATTCAAGTTTTAGTATTACGAATGATAGTGATAGGGCTTTTGTTAGCTTGTCTCTGTTATAGTATTCGTGAACTCTGTTTTTTCGAAAGTGATTATTATTTCAAATATATATTGAATACTTTCACCGGAATAATCCTTTTGACAGGAGTCGCTTACCTATGTTATCCCCAAAAACAGGCGAGCCAAACAGGTGAACCGGCACTGAATAAATACAAACTGGTATTTGGAACAGAGTCGACCATGCCGCAATGCTTTATTTCCGATGGAGAGGCTTGGAATACATTAAGAAAACAGTTGAAAACAACAAGTTTAGGATATGCGGTTCTGTATATTTATGAAAGTAACGAATTGCCAGTGATCAATAACACGATTTCCGCCAAAAAGAAAAGTTTTGATTGTTGGAAACCCGTTTGCGTGGGGCAAATTTCTAAAGATTTTGGTGAATTATAAAGTGATCATAAAAATTACATGGGAAAAATATTAATTATTGACGATGAAAAGCAAACATTGGCATTATTGTCACGTATTCTTGAACTGGAAGGGTATGAGATTTGTCAGGCAACCTCATGCAAGACAGGTTTAAAACAATTATGTACTTATGCACCGCAAGTGGTTCTTTGCGATGTCTGTCTGCCGGACGGCAATGGTATCGAGCTTATAGTTCAAATGAAAAATATATCTCCTTTGACGGAGATTATCTTTCTGACAGCCCACGGAAAGATTGAAGATGGCGTTTCGGCAATGAAAAGAGGTGCTTTTGATTATTTAGTGAAGGGAGATGACAATAACAGGATCATTCCTCTTGTTGCAAAAGCGATGGAAAAAGCCTCCAAAGCATTTTTGGCCAATTCGGTTGTCGGAAGACGGTCTCTGTCCAAAAGAATAATCGGTAAGTCTCCGGCAATATTAAAGGCTGTTTCATTAGCTCAAAAAGTGGCGGAAACAGATGCTTCCGTGTTGTTGACCGGTGAAACAGGAACCGGGAAAGAGGTTTTTGCAAATTTGATCCATGATAATAGTCGTCGAAACGGACAGGCTTTTGTTGCCATAAATTGTTCTTCTTTTAGTAAAGATTTACTCGAAAGCGAAATGTTTGGACATACGGCAGGTGCTTTTACTGGAGCGATTGCAGAAACAAAGGGACTTTTTGAGGAGGCGAATGGCGGTACCCTATTTTTGGATGAGATAGGAGAGATGGATATTTCTTTACAAGTGAGGTTGCTGCGTGTTCTTGAAACCGGGCAGTTCATGAAAATCGGTAGTACAGTCCCAATACATGTCGATGTTCGGGTGATAGCCGCGACAAATCGTGATCTGGAGCAAGAAATAGTTGCCGGAAATTTTAGAGAAGATCTATTTTATCGTTTATCTGTATTCCAGATCTATCTTCCACCATTACGTAAACGGCAAGAGGATATTTCTCTATTCGTAAAAGAATTTGTATCTTCTTTTTCAAAAAAGATAGGGAAAAAAACTCCTCAGATATCAGAAAGGTATATGGCTGTCGTAAAACGATGCCCGTGGAAAGGGAATGTCAGAGAACTGAAAAATACAGTGGAAAGAAGTTTGGTTGTCGCAGAAGGAGATATATTGGATTGTCAATCCCTGCCGTTACAAATATTGGAATTATCTGAAAATGCAGGTAATAACATCGGGCTGGATTTGGCCACCGTTGAAAAAAGTCATATTCAGAAAGTTCTTCAATATACCAATGGGTACAAACCCGAAGCTGCCCGGCTTTTGGGGATAGGGTTAACCACTCTTTATAGGAAAATGGAAATTTACGGATTATAAATAGTGTAACATTGTCGGTTTACGTATCGGGCAAGTCGCTTCAAGCAGGTGATTTGCCTTTTTTATTCCTCTTTCCCCCAAAATGAAAATTTTTTTTCATTTTGAAAAGGATTGAATGCGCTCTTTAAAAGTGACTATTTTGTATATGGTTGATATATAGTGTGTTGCTGTTGAAGATGAATTTTTGGCACGACTTTGGCATATAGTAGGGCAAAAACAGAAGTAGTATTAACAATTAAAAAAACAAGTATGGAAGATACATTATCATTTTTGTTTTTATGCGCTACTGGTGTAGCATGTTATTGGTTTTTCTTCAAGTGTGTAGACTGGTTTGAGAAAATTTAAAGAGAAAGGAGATTTAGGTTATGTTTTTAGCATTGTTTATACTTTGCATAGTGATCTTCGGGTATTTGATGTATGTCCTGATTAAGCCCGAAAAGTTTTAATGGTAATTAGTTTTTAAAGTAAGAAGATGAACACAGAAATTTTAGGTGTAACATTGCAGATATTGCTGCTGATAGTTATCAGCTATCCATTAGGAAAGCATATCGCCAAAGTGTATAAGGAGGGAAACGACTGCATGCGTTTCATGGCTCCGATTGAAAGATTTATTTACAAACTGGCGGGTATCAACCCCAACGAAGAGATGGATTGGAAGGTATTCCTGAAATCTCTGCTTATTATAAATGTATTTTGGTTCTTTTGGGGGATGATCCTGTTGGTATCGCAAGGATACCTTCCTTTGAACCCCGATGGTAACGGCGGACAAAGCCCGGACTTGGCGTTCAACACATGTATCAGCTTCATGGTAAACTGCAACTTACAGCACTATAGCGGTGAAAGCGGTTTGACTTACTTTACACAGTTGTTTGTCATCATGTTGTTCCAGTTCATCACTGCCGCAACAGGTATGGCTGCCATGGCGGGAATCATGAAATCTATGGCTGCCAAAACAACCAAAACAATCGGTAACTTCTGGCATTACTTAGTGATCAGCTGTACACGTATCCTTTTCCCGATGTCTTTAATCGTCGGTTTTATCTTGATCCTTCAAGGAACTCCGATGGGCTTCGACTCCAAAATGACTATCCCTACATTGGAAGGTGCTGAACAAACTGTATCACAAGGTCCTACGGCTGCAATCGTTCCTATTAAGCAGTTAGGTACGAACGGTGGTGGTTACTTCGGTGTGAACTCTTCTCACCCGTTGGAAAACCCGACTTACCTGACTAATATCGCAGAATGTTGGTCTATCCTGATCATTCCGATGGCATTGGTATTCGCATTGGGATTCTATCTGAAACGTAAGAAATTAGGTTATGTGATCTACGGTGTGATGTTGTTCGCTTATCTCTTAGGGGTATGCTGTAACGTCCATTATGAAATGGCAGGTAACCCGAATATCGACAAGATGGGTATCGATCAGTCTTGTGGTGCTATGGAAGGTAAGGAAACACGTCTTGGCCCGGGTGCAACAGCTTTGTGGTCTGTCACTACAACAGTTACTTCCAACGGTTCTGTAAACGGTATGCACGACAGTACGATGCCTCTTTCCGGTATGGTTGAAATGTTGAACATGCAGATCAATACTTGGTTCGGTGGTGTCGGCGTAGGTTTCATGAACTACTATGCATTTCTGATTATTGCCGTATTCATCAGTGGTTTGATGGTCGGACGTACTCCGGAATTCTTAGGTAAAAAGGTTGAAGCCCGCGAAATGAAAATTGCGACAATCGTTTCTTTGGCTCACCCGTTCGTGATTTTGATCTTTACGGCTATCTCTTCTTATTTGTGGGTTTACGCTCCGGGATTCGTAGAGAGTGAGGGAGGTTGGTTGAATAACCCCGGTTTCCACGGTTTCAGTGAAATGTTGTATGAATACACTTCTTCTTCCGCCAACAACGGTTCCGGTTTCGAAGGTTTGGGTGACAATACCTACTTCTGGAACTACACTTGCGGTTTGGCACTGATTATTTCACGTTATTTGCCGATCGTCGGACAGGTTGCTATCGCTGGTTTGTTAGCAAACAAGAAGTATACTCCGGAAAGTGCGGGTACATTAAAGACTGATACGGTAACATTCGGTGTGATGACATTCTGCGTGATCGTAATCGTAGCTGCACTATCATTCTTCCCGGCACAAACATTAGGCCCGATCGCCGAATATTTTAGCATTTACTAATTGACAGATTAAGAAGATGAAAAATAACAAAGCCGCTTCTTTATTTCCAAGGGAGCTCGTTATAGAAAGTTTAAAGCAATCATTCGTTAAGTTGAATCCGCGGGTGATGTTCCGTAACCCGATCATGTTCATCGTAGAAGTGGTGACATTCGTCATGTTGTTCGTTACTATCTGGGCAGCAGCCACAGGCGACACGACACAGGGATCTTTCGGTTACAATATTTTAGTATTTATTGTATTGTTCGTTACACTGCTTTTCGCCAACTTCGCTGAAGCCATTGCCGAAGCACGTGGTAAGGCACAGGCCGACAGTTTGCGTAAGACTCGTGAAGAAACTCCGGCTCGTTTGTGTGTTGGCAATAAGATCGAAACGGTCAGCTCTTCTCAATTGAAGAAAGGTGACATCTTCATTTGCGAAGCCGGTGATACAATCCCTTCCGATGGAGAGATCATCGAAGGTCTGGCTTCCATCGATGAAAGTGCCATTACCGGTGAATCTGCTCCGGTGATCCGCGAAGCCGGTGGTGACAAGAGTTCTGTAACGGGTGGTACGAAAGTTTTGTCTGATCAGATCAAGGTAAAGGTGACAACAGAACCGGGCGAAAGCTTCTTGGATAAAATGATCGCTTTGGTAGAAGGTGCTTCTCGTCAGAAGACTCCGAACGAAATAGCCTTGACCATCCTGTTGGCAGGTTTCACATTGGTATTCGTGGTTGTTTGCGGAACATTGAAACCGTATGCCGACTATGCTAATACAACGATTACGATTGCAGCCTTTATCTCTTTGTTTGTCTGCTTGATCCCGACTACGATCGGTGGTCTGTTGTCAGCTATCGGTATCGCAGGTATGGACCGTGCGTTGTGCGCCAATGTAATCACCAAATCCGGTAAAGCAGTAGAAACAGCCGGTGACATCGACACCCTGTTGCTGGACAAGACCGGTACAATCACGATCGGTAACCGTAAAGCTACTCAGTTCTATCCGGTATCCGGAATCGACGAGCATTCTTTCGTACAGGCTTGTTTGTTGTCTTCTCTTTCCGATGACACCCCCGAAGGTAAGTCTATTGTAGAGTTGGGACGTGAAAGAGGCATACGTGTACATGACTTGAACACATCCGGTTCTAAGATGATCAAATTTACGGCTGAGACAAAATGTTCAGGTGTGGATTTGGCTAACGGTACTCGTATCCGTAAAGGTGCTTTCGAAGCCATCCGTAAAATGAGTGAGGCAGCCGGAAACAAATATCCGGAAGAAGTTGCCGACTTGGTTCAGAAGATCACAAGCAATGGTGGTACTCCGCTGGTTGTGTCACAGGATGATTTCATTATCGGTGTGATCGAATTGCAGGATATCATCAAACCGGGTATCCAGGAACGTTTCGAACGTTTGCGTAAGATGGGTGTGAAGACGGTAATGGTAACCGGTGATAACCCGTTGACCGCAAAATATATTGCAGAAAAAGCCGGTGTAGACGATTATATCGCAGAAGCTAAACCGGAAGACAAGATGAACTATATCCGCAAGGAACAGGAAAACGGTAAATTAGTTGCCATGATGGGTGACGGGACAAACGACGCTCCGGCTTTGGCGCAGGCCAATGTGGGTGTAGCTATGAATAGCGGTACACAGGCAGCCAAGGAAGCCGGTAACATGGTCGATTTGGATAATGACCCGACCAAGTTGATCGAAATCGTTGAGATCGGTAAACAGTTGTTGATGACTCGTGGTACATTGACGACTTTCAGTATCGCTAACGACGTAGCCAAGTATTTTGCTATCGTACCGGCATTGTTCATGGTAACGATCCCGGCATTGGCTCCGATGAATATCATGAACTTGCATAGTCCGGAATCGGCTATCCTGAGTGCGATCATCTTTAATGCGATTATCATCCCGATCCTGATTCCGTTGGCATTACGTGGTGTCGCTTATAAACCGATCGGTGCTTCTGCGTTGCTTCGTCGCAACTTGTTGATTTATGGTTTGGGCGGTGTGATCGCTCCTTTCATTGGTATCAAGTTGATAGATATGATCGTAAGTTTATTCATGTAAAAATAAAATCAACATTCACAGTTCTTCCTCCTCCATATATAGAGAGGAGGAAGAGCGAAAAATAAAACAATAATTTATTATGATATCAAATCTTTTAAAATCATTAAGACTGACAATCGCCTTTTGTTTGTTCTTCAGTGTATTCTACATTTTCGTTTTGTGGTTGTTCGCCCAGGTGGCTGGACCGAATAAAGGAAATGCCGAATTGGTTACATTAAACGGAAAAGTAGTAGGTGCTGCCAATGTAGGGCAGAACTTTACTCAAGATATTTATTTCTGGGGTCGTCCTTCTCATGCCGGTGATGGTTATGATGCTTCCAGTTCGGGCGGTAGCAACAAAGGACCTTCGAATGAAGAACATTTGGCTTTGTTGGAAGAACGCATCGACACATTCCTGGCTCATCATTCGTATTTGGAACGTAAAGATGTTCCTGCCGAAATCATTACAGCCAGTTCTTCCGGTCTGGACCCGCATATTTCTCCGAAAGCTGCTTATGTACAGGCTAAACGTGTAGCAGAAGCACGCGGTTGGTCGGAAGACAAAGTGATGGCAATCGTCAACTCGCATGTTGAGAAACCGTTACTGGGTATGTTCGGTACAGAAAAAGTAAATGTATTAAAATTAAATGTAGCGCTCGATGAAGCCGCTCAAAACAAATAACAAATAGTTAATTAGGTAAAAAAGATTTAGGTAATGAAATCATTTGTAAAAAAAATCGCTGCTTTGGCAGTTGTTTTCTCTATGGCTTCTTCAACACTGGTAAATGCGCAGGAAGAGGATGGTAAGGTAAGTTTCTCCGTGCAGGGAGATTTGGTTAGCTCTTATATTTGGCGTGGTTTCTATCAGACAGGTGCCAGTTTTCAGCCGACCTTGTCTTTGGGTGTAGGTAATTTCTCGTTGACAGCATGGGGATCAACCGATTTTCAGGGAGCTAATTCCACATCGGCTGCTGCCGCCAAAGAAATTGACTTGACGGCTGCTTACACTTTCGGATCGGCAGGTCCTACATTGTCTATTGCCAGTTTATGGTGGGCAGGACAAGGTGCCGGTGATTATTTTAATTTCAAAAGCCATGAAACAGCTCACCATTTTGACCTTGGATTGGCTTATACTTTGCCGATCGAGAAGTTTCCGTTGTCCATCGCTTGGAATGTGATGATTGCCGGAGCCGACAAAGATGCCGAAGGTAATCAGAACTATTCTTCGTATGTAGAACTGAATTTCCCGTTTACAATAAAGGGTGTCGATCTGAATGCCACATGCGGTATGCTGCCGTATGATGCAGGTGTGACAACGTATGGAGATGTAAACGATGGATTTACTGTGTCCAATGTCGCTTTAAAAGCTACGAAAGAAATCAAGATTACGGATTCGTTTTCTTTGCCTATCTTTACGCAGGCAGTTTGGAACCCTTGCATGGAGGATGCCCATCTTGTCTTTGGAATTTCTATAAGACCTTGATATAACGTTATAATATACGCATGGATCGAGAACAAAGTGCACAACATTTTCTGGATTTGTTGAAAAAGTCTCGTCGTGGTAATTTTAAAATCTACATCGGCATGAGTGCCGGTGTAGGTAAATCGTATCGGATGTTATCGGAAGCCCACCAATTATTGGAAAGCGGCATTGATATCAAGGTCGGTTACATAGAAACACATGGGCGAGTCGAGACGGAGGCATTGGTGGATGGATTGCCAATCATACCCCGTCGTAAGATATTTTATAAAGGAAAAGAGATCGAGGAGATGGACTTGCAGTCGATTCTCAGTATCCATCCCGAAGTAGTCATCGTCGATGAATTGGCCCATACCAATGTCGAAGGCAGTAAGAACGAAAAACGCTGGCAAGATGTCATGGATATATTGGATGCCGGTATCAGTGTAATCACGGCAGTCAACATTCAGCATATTGAAGGGCTGAACGAGATGGTACAGGATGTGGTTGGAATCGAGGTCAAGGAACGTATTCCCGATATCGTGCTGGAACAAGCTGATGAAGTTGTTAACATAGACCTTACGGCTGATGAATTGTTGGCGCGGTTGAAAGCCGGAAAAATATACAAACCCGAAAAGATACAAACAGCATTAAATAATTTCTTTAAGCCGGAGCATATCCTTCAGCTTAGAGAGTTAGCCTTGAAAGAGGTTGCTTTACGGGTGGAAAAAAAGGTGGAGAATACCATTCCCGAGAATCTCGGCGTACGCCACGAAAAGTTTATGGCCTGTATCAGCAGCAATGAGAAAACTCCCCGTAAGATCATACGGAAAGTTGCGCGGTTGGCAACCCGGTATAATTCCAAATTCTTCGTATTGTATGTACAAACTCCCCGGGAGAGTACCGACAGGATTCCATTGGCAAGCCAAAGACATTTGTTGAACCATTTCAAGCTGGCAACGGAACTTGGAGGAGAAGTCGTCCAAGTGCAGTCTCCGCATATAACGGATACGATCGTGCAGGTTTGTAAAGAGAAACAAATCAGTACGCTCTGTATCGGACGACCGACCTTAAAATTTCCTTCCGCTATCCTGTCAATGGTTCATTATCGGAATCTATTAGAAGAATTAGCTCTATTGGGAATAGACTTAATTATTTTAGCGTAAAAATCTCTTCATGAACATGAATATGAACATTAGAACAAAGTTGACTTACGGGATAGGACTCTTGTTTGTCTTGATCGTTTTATTAGGCGGATTGGCTATAAAAAACATCCATAACGTATCGAACGATACGCAAAATATCCTGGCGGATAATTATAACTCACTTCTCTATTCCCGCCAGATGTTAGAGTCGCTGGATGCCATCCGGGAAAACCCGAATGCACGGAAAGATTTCGAAGCCGCTTTGGCGGCACAAAAAGAGAATGTGACCGAAATGGATGAAGAGGCATTGACCAGGCGTTTGATTCTTAATTATGAGAAGGCAGTAAACAATATGGACGACGAGTCAATCCGGCAACTGCGCCAGTCGATCTACACGATCATGGCGGTCAACATGTCTGCCATTTATGCAAAAAACGAAGTGGCCGTGCATACGGCGGAAAGATCTCTCTTCTGGATTTGGACAATGGGAGTGGCCTGTATCGTGATTGCTTTCCTCTTTCTGGCACGTCTGCCACGCTCGGTCGGCATACAGATCCGCAAATTGACCGATGGTATCAAAGAGATCACCAAGGCCAATTACAGTAAACGGCTTGACTTGGGTAACGAGCCTGAATTTAAAGAAACAGCCATCTTGTTCAACGAAATGGCCGAACGTCTTGCCGAATACCGCAACAGCTCTTTGGAGAATATCCTGCAAGGAAAGAAATATATCGAAACGATTATCAACAGCATTGCCGAGCCGATTATAGGCTTGAGCAAGGAGCGTAAGATTTTGTTTGTAAACAATGAAGCCCTCACAGTCTTGAACCTGACACGAGAAAATGTCATTGATAAGCCTGCTCCCGAACTGGCGTTGAAGAACGACCTGCTTCGTCGCTTGATCCGTCAGTTGGTAGATTCCGAAGACAACAGGGAGCCGTTGAAAATCTATGCGGATAACAAAGAAAGTTATTTCCAGGTGAAATACATTCCGATCAACGTCAACAAGCAGACCGGACTGGAAAGTAAGTATGTCGGCGACGTGATCCTTTTGAAGAATGTCACTGAGTTTAAAGAAAAAGATATTGCAAAGACAACTTTCATCTCTACAATTTCCCATGAATTGAAAACGCCGATATCTGCCATCATGATGAGTTTAAAGCTTTTGGAAGACACCCGGATCGGCAAACTCAATGCAGAACAGGAGAGTCTTTCCAAAAGCATAAAGGAAAACAGCGACCGGCTACTAGAGATAACGGGTGAACTCTTGAAGATGTCACAGGTGGAAAGCGGCAAGCTCTATTTGAACCCGAAGATCACCAAACCGATCGAACTGATTAACTATGCCATTAAAGCGAACCAGGTACAAGCTGAACGGTTCAACTGCCAGATCGAGGTGGAATATCCCGAAAAGATTACCAAGTTATTTGTCGACAGCGAGAAAATAGCCTGGGTTGTAACCAACTTGTTGTCGAACGCTATCCGCTATTCATCGGAAAACGGGCGCGTCATCATCGGTGCACGGCAGATCGACAAGGCTGTTGAGATCTACGTCAAGGACTTCGGAAAAGGTATCGACCCGCGTTACCATGGGAGTATCTTCGACCACTACTTCCGCGTGCCGGGAACAAAAGTACAAGGTAGCGGTTTGGGACTTGCCATCAGCAAGGATTTTGTGGAAGCCCATGGCGGTACGATCCGTATCGAGAGCGAAGTCGGTAAAGGCAGCACGTTCGTAATCAAATTCAATGTATAAGAAATAAAATCAAAAATCAGATAATCTAATGAAAGTATTAAAATTCGGCGGTACTTCAGTCGGCTCAGCCCAGCGGATAAAGAATGTAGCATCGATCATTTGCGACCATGAGCCTAAAATAGTAGTACTTTCTGCCATGGCAGGAACAACAAATTCTTTAGTGGAGATATCTGAGTGTTTCCATAAGAAGGAGCCGGAAAAGGCAAATGCCATCCTTTCGTCGTTGGAGCAATCTTATGTCAATCATATAGAAGAATTATACCAAAGTGATGCCTACAAAGAAAAGGCGATGCAGTATATGCTTGAACGCTTCCAGCATGTCTGGTCTTTCTCCAATATGCCTTTCAGCGTGTTTGACGAAAAAGAAATATTGGTTCAAGGCGAATTGATATCGACATTTCTGATGACCTGCTATTTGGAAGAACAAGGTGTAAAAGTAGTTCTGTTGCCTGCATTGAACTTTATGCGGATTACGATGGACAAGGAGCCGGATATGGAATACATCGCCAAACACTTGAATATACTGTTGGAACAAAATAAAGAGGCGGAGATATACATCACGCAGGGTTTTATCTGCCGGAATGCCTATGGAAGCATCGACAACCTGGAGCGAGGAGGAAGCGACTATACCGCTTCGCTGATCGGGGCTGCTATCCAAGCAGATGAGATACAGATTTGGACGGATATTGACGGAATGCACAACAACGACCCTCGTTTTGTCGATGACACTGCTCCCGTAAGGCAACTGAACTTTGACGAAGCCGCCAAGCTGGCTCATTTCGGAGCCAAAATTCTGCATCCGACCTGCATATTGCCTGCTAAAGAGAACAACATACCGGTACGCCTCTTGAACGCTTTACAACCGAGCGCACCGGGTACTTTGATTTCGAACACGGCAGAAAAGGGCGCAATCAAAGCTGTTGCAGCCAAAGACAATATCACGTATGTAAAGATCAAGTCGCTCCATACAATACCAACACCTCATTTCCTGAGTATCGTTTTCGATACGTTCTATCAGTATAATACTCCGGTCGACATGGTGACAACTTCCGATATCGGTGTGTCCGTAACGATTGACAACGACGAGCATATAGACGAGATTGTGGAAGTCTTGCGGCAATACGCAACTATTTCGGTGGAGAGGAATATGGTGATTGTATGTGTCGTCGGTGACTTGGAATGGCAAAACGTCGGTTTTGAGGCTCGTATCATCAATGCGTTGAAAGATATTCCCGTGCGGATGATATCTTACGGTGGCAGTAGCAGTAATGTGTCGCTGGTGATGAAAGCAGGAGATAAAATACATGCCTTGAAAGAACTTAGCGAGCACCTGTTTACTACGCCCAAAGGCTCCCTGCTTTCTTCTGTTTCCTGAAGAGAATAAGATTGATAATGAATATTGTTTTTGATTTGTTTTAGAGATGAAGAAGGTATCCAGAAATGGATGCCTTCTTTTTTGTTTCGCAATAATTTTCTTCTGGAAGAAATTCTTTATAAATAAGTAAAAATCAAAGGAAATTAACTTTTTAGCCAGTTTTCTTAGATTGTGCGTGATAGTAATCTGGGTAAACTCTGTTTTTATCTTCTCAATTCTCTTAATCAAAAACGGCTCTATGCCGGATTGTGTTTTATCTGTACAAAGACAGTTATCAATTCTATCCATCGCCTGCCCCGGTAATGGAGGTTTTCCTCACTCTTTAGGATGGGTATAATCTGAAAGATATTGTGGTACCGCTACGAAAAATGTGTGTTTTGCAACATTACATTCCTTCTATCGGTACTATTGCCGATTATCTTATCTATTTGTTCAAACTAAATGGATTTGTAAATGGGAGATTTAGATCGAATCAAAGTTGTGCTCGTTGAAAAGAAATGAACGGCTAACTGGCTTGCCGAAGAATTACTACTGTAAGCAGGAGGTGTACTGATATCTCCCAGCCTGACCTGTACACATTAAACAGATTGCAACGTTGCTTGATATTGACAAGCGAGAACTTATAACAGGTAAAGGCTAAAATCATGACAGATATTGTACAAATACAAGAACCAGAGTATTATGCAACTCTACGACAGGCTGTCTCAGTTATGTCATGGGGACATATACAGACCTTGATGCGCAAGTTCGGTGATGACGACAATGTTATATTAATTTTTTCTATTTCACAATGCTTTCTTTTAAGTAAGATTGTGGGCTGTATGCCGAAATAGGCTTTAAAACTACGGGAGAAGTGTGAGAAACTTTCAAATCCCAAATCCAATAAAAACTCTGACGGCTTGACTTTCTTTTCTTTAATGAGCACATAGGCTTCTTCCAACCGTCTTGTCAACAACCATTTTCCGGGAGTTGTACCAAAAACTTTCAGAAAATCCCTGCGGAATGTAGATAAACTACGTCCGGAAGCCTGCGCCAATTGCTCCAATAGCAGATTATCCTGATAGTGACACTCCATGAAATCTTTCAGATTAATTCTCTGCAAGCTGTTCATACGAGAAAACCAATTATGTAGCCCCGGACGTAGAACTGACTGATGATGAATTTCATGCCTTGGAAACGGCACTCAATGCCTGCTCTATCCACGGGCATCGCGGGCATGTGGAGACACAGCAAGCTGATTTTGGAAAAAACTGGGAAAAACTGAAGAAAGGAGTTGAGAAATGAAAAAAGTAAGATTGAATTTCACGTCGTCTATCACGTTCGCCTGCAATTTCTTTTCAACATTTGTAGTCATAACCATTTCCTGTTTTTAGATGGATCGCTCTCTGCCATGTAAGTTCTACCGGCCATTTCTTGCCTTGAAGGAAATCAGCATGTTGAAGATGCCATCCCGTGTTCCTCCACATGTAAGGCGGGATCTTAAAAACGGGATAAAAATATGGAATTATACGGACAAGATAACATACTTAACAAATATTTTGTATTAGGGTCTAGGGGGAGCCGGGTCCTCTCAAGAAATATAACCTGTATTTTGTTATTATTTAATTATCATTTAATTAAACAATACAGAGTTATGTCACAGAAGAGAAAAAAGGGAAACTCGTCCCTGTTGTTAGAGGAATATGCCGCAAGGCGTATCGAGTTAAAGAAAGGTTTGAGCAAGGCCGCCACGGCGGAGCTTTATCAGGTGGCTGTCGGGCATTTCATAAGATTCGTGGGAGATCCCGGGTTTCGCATGGGGGATCTCAGCAAGACGCAGGTCTCGGATTTTATAGCCTATCTCCAAAGCAAGAGATTGGCCACCAATACGATCAACTCCTATCTGAGTAACCTGCGTGCGATCTATAATGCCGCTTGCCATGACGGTTTGTTACAGTATCGGGATCACCCTTTCGAGGGATTGAGACTGAGGCGAGAATCGACTGTCAAGAGAGCGATATCCATGTCCTTTATACAGAAACTGGCGAACCTCAAGGTGGAAGAGTCATCCCGGCAGGAACTGGCGGTCGATTTATGCCTGTTCAGTTTCCTTGCCTGCGGGATGCCATTTATCGATATCGCCTACCTAACCCCTCAAAATATCCATAATAACGAGTTGGTATATAACCGGCGTAAGAGCGGGGCACAAATTCGTATGGAGATCACCACGGGCATGTGGCAGCTCATTCATAAGTACGCCCCCACGTATGGAGAACGGGAATTCCTTTTCCCTATCCTTCCGATGGCTTCGCCCACGCATGCTCAGTATAAAAATTGCCTGGCCATGCACAACCGGGAATTGAAGGAGATCGGGGATCGCTTGGAGATACCTATCCGCCTCACCTCTTATGTGATGCGCCACAGTTGGGCTTCCATCGCATTGCGGTGCGGGGTCTCGATAGCGATTATCAGCCAAGCGTTGGGGCACAGCTCGGAAAAGACGACACGTATTTATTTGAATGAGCTGGATATATCAGAACTGGCTGAGGCCAACCAGAAAGTTTCAGGATCAATCGATTTATTATTAAAGGATATGGAAAAAAGGAACGCCTTATTTATGAAATAAGGGTGTTCTACTTGTAACACGTTTACAATCATTATATTGAATTAAAATATAGCTCAATATTAGAGATATATTTCCTTATTGTGTGTACAAAAGAAATACAAAAAATGTAAACAAAGAAATTTTACAAACAAAAATATGAGGGCCTTACATCAAAAAAAGGTCTTCCGCATTTTTATTGCCTGCGTTGACCTCTTTAAGTCCGTATTTTTTTACATTAGGACATACCTCACTGATACCCGTTCTTTTTTTATATATTATAACACCCTATTAAGCATTTAAAACTTTTTTTACAAGGTAAGAAAACACCTCTAATGTTAAAATAATGACTTTTGAATAGGTAAAACATTAAAACACGGCAGATTTATCTCCCTTTTTCGAGGTGTACGGACAGGCGCTTCCTTATTTCATAAATAAGTATAAGTGTTCGTATAAGATTTACCAGCGGTGATGGATGTAGGAAAAATCATAGGGGGAACTGTCTTTCTATACGCCACGACCGATAAAGAGTACTAACAAACCAAATAGAGAAAAATATGATGAGAAAAGTGATTATCCTGATATTCCTGTTTATGGTTCCCCTTGCGTTCCATGCGCAGGAGAGGCCGCTCGCCGGACAGAGAGGCTCGGTCGTCGGTGTCAAGACCAACCTGCCGTACTGGGCAACGGCCACGTTCAATTTGGGGGCTGAGTTCCGGCTGGCACGCCACTGGAGCTTGGATCTGGAGGCCGGTCTCAATCCTTTCGACGGGAAAAACGATGACGGCAGCTACGGTCGCTCCCTCAAGCACCTGCGCCTCCATCCGGAGCTGCGCTACTGGTTCTGCGAAGCTTTCTACTCACATTTTGTCGGCCTGCACGTACCGTATCTGTTGTATAACGTGGCGGATATCAAATGGTTGGGCACCGAGGGCAGGCGTCACCAAGGCTGGGGTACCGGCGTGGGGGTCAGCTACGGTTACTCATGGCTGCTCTCCAGACACTGGAATCTGGAGGCTACCGTCGGAGTGGGATACCTTTACCTTGAATCGGAGAAATACCCCTGCGCCAACTGCGGACGTAAGCAGGAAACCGTCAAGAAGCATTATTTCGGTCCCACACAGGCTGCCGTCAACCTGATTTACCAATTCTAAATCTTTGATGCCGTATGAAAAGGAATAAACAAATACTAATAGCAGCGAGCCTGCTGGCCGTTATCACCTCGCAGGCACAGGAAATCAAGATCAAGGACAAGATCGTGGAGATGTCGGACAGCACGCTGGTGATCGGCATGACGTTCGACTTCACGGAGGTGGAGGTGCCCTCCGGACGCAGTCTGGTCTGCACGCCGGTCATCGTGGCGGGCGACAGCATCCGCCCCTTGGCACCGGTCATCCTCGACGGGCGTGACCGCCACGTCCTTTACGAACGCACGGGGCGTTCCTATCCGACGCACGGCGAGTATGAGTTGCGCCGCCGGAACGGCGAGCCGCAAACCTTCGAGTACACCGCCCGCACGCCGATGGCCCCGTGGATGAGACGCTCGGAAGTGGCCTTGGTCGCCGACGAGTGCGGTTGCGACTGGGATTCGCTGCGAGGCTCCCGCTCGTCGCTCTTCGCTGTCGACTTGGCGGAGCCTGCCGTATGGAAACCTCTCCTTACTTATAAAACGCCGACCGTGGAAACCGTGAAAGCCCGCTCGAAAGAGGGTAGCGCCTTCCTCGATTTCCCCGTGAACAAAACCGCTATTTATCCGGACTACCGTAGCAACCCACTGGAACTGAGGGAGATCCGCCGGACCATCGAGTCGGTGAGTGACGACAAGTACGCCACCATCACCGAGGTCTATATCAAGGGATACGCCTCGCCGGAGGGTAGTTACGCCAACAACGCCTATCTGGCCGAGAACCGTGCCAAGGCGCTCAGCGACTACGTGAGGGGCCTGTACCATTTCGAGCAGGCTACCTTCACGGTCGATTTCGAGCCGGAGGACTGGGCCGGGCTGGAGCGGCGCTTGGAAGAGTCGTCGCTGGCGGACAAGGAGGAACTGCTCGCCATCGTCCGTGCCGACGAGCCTTCGGACTTGGACAAGAAAGAGTGGAAACTCAAGAGCTTGAACGGCGGCGCCTCCTACAAGACGCTGCTGGGCGACATCTATCCCGCCTTGCGCCACTCGGACTACGCCGTGAGGTACACCATCCGCGCCTTCACGACGGACGAGGCCAAGGGATTGCTTTACACCGACCCCAAGCAGTTGAGCCTTGAGGAGATGTACCGGGTGGCGCAGACCTACCCGGCGGGCAGCCCCGAGTTCAAGGAGGTGTTCGAGATAGCCGTGCGCATGTATCCCGACGATCCCGTATCGAACCTCAACGCCGCCAACTCCGCCCTGCTGAGCGGCGACGCCGA
>NZ_LT669938.1 GCF_900128505.1 Parabacteroides timonensis | reverse complement strand
GCGGTACATAGTACATTGGTCATGAGGAACTGTACCATCAACGCCCAAAAAACAAGCGGTATCGTTGTTGGTAGACAACAGAATATAACATTAGAGAATACCGTTATTAATAATGCTAATGGAAGTGGTAATGGAATTACTCAGAATGGAACGATCCCCGGTTCTACTTTCACGCTGAAAAATTGTACTATCAATAGCAATCACTCGGCTATTTACCTTTCCAACCAAGAAACTGGAGATCCCAACACACTGACCGTGGACGGAGGAACATACAGCAGTGCCGATACCCCGTTCGAGCTGAAAAAGACTAATGTTATCATAAAAAACGCTACCATCAAATCTACTTGGAACGAGGAGCAAAAATATACTTTCAATACTGGAGGGACTGGGGCCATAGGATATGGTATCGCACTGGTAGGCTATCAAATAGGAAAAACATACGCAGAAGACGGTACAACCGCTTCTTTTGAGAATAACATATTCCAACTTTCTGCGACAGGAAATCCGATTGATATCGTCACCTATGATGGAAAAGCACTTGTAGAATATAAATAAGTGATCTTTTATGTTTATAAAAAAACGAGGCTGTCCAAAAAGTGTGACAGCTTCGTTTGCTATTGTTTATAGAAAGTCGCATTTTTCATCCTCTAAACTGAAGATTTAGGGGGGCAAATGCGACTTTGTTTTCGCTGGGGGCTTCTTGCATTTGCACGTATGAAAAGTGAAAAGCAAAAAGGAAGCGATATCGGAGTGTTACACCATAAAAACGATCTGCCGGTTATTACAAAATGATATTACGTGCCTAACTGATCGGGGCAGTTCCTCCACCATGCGGACAAATCCCGATAACAAAATAACAAAACAGACACCCCACCAAAGAACAACATTTTTTTTCTTTTTTCCTAAACACCTGCCAGCGAAGCACAGAGTATTTGTCAAGGGCGAAGGGAAAAAAATACCGCACGAGCGAAGCGAGCACAGGAGATTTTTTTCCCGGAGAGTGAAACGTCCCTTTACAAATGCGGCGTGCGTAGCTACCTTTGTAACCGGAAAATAGAAAAATTACATCCCCATGCCGAAACCTCTGCTCTTTTTGGGCTTCTGCCGGAGTTCCAGATCTTCCTCCTGCTGCTGCTTCTTGGGGATAGGCTGCTCGATGTCCTGCGTTTTCTCCACCTGTTGAATTTTCGACTTCTCCAGTTCCTGCCGGGATTGAAGCTCCGCTTTGAGATTGTCCCATTTCTCCTTTCTGATGCGTTCCGCACGTTCCACCTGCCGGGCTATTTCCGCCGGGCTTCCGTTCTTGACGGCATTAAGATAGTCGAAGCTTTCCTCCGGTTCCCGGTCAAACCCCATGCGCCGATCAAAAGAGCTTTCACACTTCCGGAAAAAATCCGTCCGGTCAAAACCTCCCTTCACGTTGCCGCAGTTCTTCTTCCCTGTATGGTTCGTTTTAGGGCTTAACTTCTTGGTGTTGCTCCGGTCTTTCCGACTGACGATGATATGTGCGTGCATATCGCTGTCACTGTCACCGTCCCGGTTGAAATGGATCTTTGCGTAATATTCCACATCATCGCTTTTCAAGCCTTTTCCGAAGCCCTCCGCATAGTTTCTCATCACGTCCTTTCGGATGTACCGCCGTAAGGCTTCCGCACGTTCCTGCGGAGTTCTGCCCATGCTGTGCAGCTCCTTCTCCGAAGGGCTGACGGTGATGACATAGAACTTTGCGTCAGTACGGCTTAACTTAGCCTTGTTGCTGTCTATCTTGAACGTGACCTCCCTTGCACTCACGTAGTCCCGGAACTGGTTGAAGAACGGCTGCACCTCCTCCCCGTTCTTCATCCTCTCCAAGTCTTCATGCTGGAGATAGTTCGTCACCGAAACACAACTGCCGGTATTGGCATAAGTGCCGTTACCGCCTCCCTGTATCTTCACGTTCATTTCTTTTCCCTTTTGTTCTTCTCGTCCTTGTACAAGGCTTTTATATCATCGAAAAGACCGGCTTTCCCTTTCGCATCGATATAGCTTGCGATATAGGAGAAAATCTTCTCCTGCCTTTGCGTCACAGCTTCCAGCCTTGTGTAAATGGCTTGTTGGTTCTTCAGAAGCATATCCCTCGACTGACCGACTGCCTTTTCCGTCCGGTCTAAAGCCTGTTCCCTTACCCCGGCAAGGCTCGCAAGATCACGCATGAATAGGTCATTGTCCTTTTGGTATTGGCTGAACTTTTTTTCCGTAAGTATCGAGTCCATGCTCATGGTCACTCTCATGCTTGTACTGCCCATGGCTTCACAAGCCGGACGCAAGAAATCCTGCTCCTGCTTCCTGATGAACGCTATCACCTGATCACAGCGTTTGATAAGTTTCTGCATTTCCCTTGCCGGGCTTTCATGTTCAACCGGGTTGATGCCGTACTTCTCGAAGTATTCCAGCGCACAGGAAAGGAAGTCTTTCTTTGATACATTATTGGACTTTGCCAGCCTGTCAAGCCGGGCAAACGTTTTTCGGTCAATGGTGACAGAAGTGGTGGTTTCCTTATCCATACAATTGCGATTTTAATTGCTGATTATATTATTAAATCTCTGATTTACAAAGGTATAATTTTAACCACAATTTCAAACTAATTGCGGTTAAAAAACTTAAATAGCTGATATTCAGCTATAACCCCGTAGGGCAAGAGGAAAAACAGGGCAAAGCCCGGTTTCCTCTTGCTGTTCTTTCGACTGCCGAGCAATCGACGAACACCCTCCCCTGCGGTACGGCGAAAGCTCGTACAAGGGGGACGGGGAGATGTCGGAGCGAGGCACTAAGAAAGAACCTATTCCACAAACAAAAAAACACATCAAAACGGCACAACAGGCTGCATGAAATAAATACATTATGTTTCGTTATATGGAAACAAAATATTATCTTTGCAACACTAAAAAACTTTATATGGAAGCAAAATCAAGATTCAAGGTCAAATTATCCAACGAAGCCCAAGAGTTTTTAGACGGATTGCCCAACAAGGTACGTGAGAAGATCATTAGCAATATTCGTAAATCCACCTTTGTACTTGATCCAGATTTATTCAAGAAATTGGATGATACGGATATCTGGGAGTTCAGAACGTTCTATAACAAAACCAAGTACAGGCTTCTTGCTTTTTGGGATAAGGACGATAAGATAAACACTCTGGTAATCGCAACGCATGGGTTTATCAAGAAAACCCAAAAGACACCTCCCAAAGAAATAGCTAAAGCCGAAGAGATTAGAAAAGATTATTTTAATTCAAAAAGATAAAGCGTATGGAAGCAAAGAAATTTTATACACTCGAAGAAATCGAGGATAAATACATCGGAGAAAAAGGTACTCCCAAACGTGATGCCTACGAAGAAGAACTTAACTCTTTTTTGATAGGTGAAGCCATTAAACAAGCTCGCCAATCAAAGAACTTAACCCAAGAGGAATTAGGTAATCTGATAGGAGTGCAACGGGCTCAAATCTCCCGAATTGAAAACGGTAAGAATTTAACCTTTTCCACCATTGCAAGAGTTTTTAAGGCTATGGGGATCAGTGCTAAACTTGAAATCGGAAGCATGGGTAAAGTTGCGTTATGGTAACTAACTATACAACAAAAAGTTACATTAAATCCGGGATGCGTTTTTGCTCCCGGAAACTTCTCGTTTTATACATTAAAAGTCATATTTATACAAAATTTAACACTCCGAAAAATCTTCCTAATCCGTTGCACTTGGCTTTACCTGTTTCCACTCTTTCCCATTCTCCGGAAATTCGTCGTATCAAAAAACACACTGAAAAGTGGAGCGAAGCGACCTCTATAAACCAAAAAAGAAACACTCCATTGCTTTACGGTAATTTTTAGTTTCTTTTTAGTTACTTTTATGGCATAGCATAACACATTGTGCTATAATATCTTATAAAGGTCATCTACGACAAATTTCCGAGCATCTACGACAAATTTCCGAGCATCTACGACAAATTTCCGAAAAAAACGGCTATCTACGACAAATATTCTACGCCAAATATTTGTTTTTGTCGTAGATAAATATTTCCTTTGCGAAAAGCATTAAAGTCATGGAGAAGAAAGACAAGAAACAGAGGGATATAGTCCTGTCGCAAGACAATGCGCTGACTACTGCACGCTACAAGTTCGACCTTATCGAAAAACGTGCCCTATACTCCATTATACGAAATATCCGGGCGCAATACATCGAGAACGAGAACGGCAGACGGGACTTATTCGATGATCTGATTATCACCATACACGAGGAAGAACTAAAGAAATGCGGTGACAATACCAAGATGCAAAACATCTACGATGCGCTAAAACGGCTTAGAAATCGCGATATAGAGATTAACAACGAAAAGATGTGGCTAAGTATCGGTTTTGTCAATTACGTCAAGCATATCAAAAATAAATCGTATTTTGAGGTGCAAGTTTCCAAAGAGGTACTACCCTATTACGTGGAACTCGCCCAAAACTTCACGAGTTACTCCATGACGGTAGCAATCGCACTCAAAAGCACATTCTCGCAAAGGTTTTACGAACTGTGCTGCCAATACCGAAACGCCGGGTTCTTCTTCTACACAGTCGAAAAGCTCCGGGAAATGTTCATGTTGGAAAAGAAATACAAACGGGGATGCGATTTCAAAAGGCGTGTACTTGACGATCCGCAAAAGGAACTCCGGGAGTTGTACAATGCCGGACAATGCGATTTATATTTCGAGTTCGAGCCAAAGAGCTACAAAGGCAAGGAAGTGACCGAATACAAATTTTACGTTTACACAAGGCAAACCGAACAACAAAAGCTATTGGAATACGAAAGCGCCAAACAGGCGATCATCTACATAACAACCACTATTTCTAGGTTCTCCAAAAGTGACAAAGGATATGTTAAGCGTGTAGTGAACGCCGTACAGTTACACCCGGAAATAGCCGTACAGGTGGCGCAAAAGATACAAAAGAAGTTTGAGCAATATATAGACAAGCCAGCCAAACAGATAGGGGCTATCATCCGGGTTTGCTTAATGGAAGATTTTGGAATAGAATAAAAAATACAAGTATGAAAACAGGTGATAAAGTTATCGTACCAGCCGAAATTAACGGCTATGGCAGGGATTTACGGGCAATGGTTACAGAGATAGAGAAGTTCGCCGGGGCAATATTCGTAACAGTGATATTCACTGAACCATGTCCGGAATCCTGCGGAAGAAAAGGGGGCGTTTACCATGACTTCCAGCTAATAACAGAGTGATTTATTTTGCTATAACCGCAATAAATTGTAATAACATTTGCGATAAATTGCAATAATAAAACTTATAACTACCTTTGCAACAGAATATAGCATTTTACAGCAATGGAAAAAGGACAAGAAAGCAAGCAAAAGAGGAAAACACCGCTTACCACCATAGCGATAAGCCAAGAGTACGCCCAAAAATTAGATGAATATTTAAAGGATACGGGTATAACCCGCAAAGAATTTGTTGAGTTGTCCGTTGATTATTTCCAAAGAACCGGGTTCGACCTCCGGGGTGAAGCATTTGACCTCTCCCCATTAGAAAAGGTTGCCGGGCGGCTGGAACAATCCGCAAAAATCATGGAACAACACAACGAGGGAACGGAAGCGGTGCGCCAGCTTCTCCAAGCTGTCCAAGAACAAACCACTAAACAACTCCCTGCGCCGGAACTAATCGCCCATGCTGCCGAAGAAAAAGCAAAAGCAGAAGCCAAAAGCGAAGAACAAGAAAGGGAGATTGCCCGGCTGCGCTCTGAAAACTCCGCTTTGCTGGAATACAAGGAAAAGGCGCACCGGGAACTGTGCCGGGTGCGTGATGAGCAAAAGACTTTCGGAAAGATATACATAACAACGGAGTTCTGACCGTTATTAGAGATTAGGAAATGTATGCTATCGCATTCAGAAAGAAAATCTACACCTCTATCGAACAGTTGCAAACTGGCCTTGATGCGTGGATGGACTCCTATAACACCCAAAGAACACACTCTGGAAAGTACTGCTTCGGAAAAACTCCAATGCAAACTTTTATCGAAGGAATCGCTGTGGCAAGAAAGTATCAACTGCAAAATCAGGAAATAATAAAACCGAATGAGCATGATAAAATCTCATTCGGTTGTGAGGATGAAAAAGGTGTGTAACTTTGCAACAAACATCTGACACTTTTTTTGTCCGATAGTAAAGGAACTGTCAGAACAAGTCTTGACTATTACACATAAAACGAACAAGGGCATATTACCTTTGTTCGTTTTTTGTTTGATCTGTCTTCAAAAAAGTATAAATTTGCAAAAATTTTCTGTTTTTTAGTCAAAAAAACAGAAGAATATCAAGAAGATATTAGTATGATAATGAAAGGATATATTGCACATAACTACTTGCGACTGCTATCTGGAGTATTGTTCTCATTAATAATTGTCTCTTGTGGCAAACATGAGGTTTCGGAAGAGGAAGGCAGCTATAAAGGGTCTTTACAACTACAACTCCATATCGATTCTACGATGCTATCACCAAATGAAGTTGTATGGAAAGAGACACGCTCTTTAATGAACACCGAAAACGCAGATATTCGGTATACGATACGTGCCTATAAAGCAGATAAGGTCGGTAAGTTCAACACGACTGAACACTGTAACGTTATATTTACAAAAGACCGGTTGACAGAAGAAGACGTTGTTGTCAGACTCAAACTGGAGGAAGGAAACTATAAATTTCTTGTTTGGACTGATTATGTGGATGAAGGCAGCAAAGAGCACAAGTTCTATGACACAGATAACTTTGAGGAAGTAACCTACTTCGGTGAGTATTGCGGTAACACGGAATTGCGCAATGTTTTCCGAGGAAATACGGAAGCTCAAATCAGGAAAGGAACCAATAATAACGCAACGATCAATTTGTTGCGACCTCTCGCTAAATACAAGATCATCACAACCGATCTTGCGCAGTTCCTACATCAAGAGAAGATCAGGCTTGAAAAAGAACAGGATAAAAATGTCAATAACGATTCCGATTGTTCAATCAACCTTGACTCTTATAATGTAACATTCCGTTATACACAATTTGTTCCCTGTGCTTTTAATCTGTTTGTAGACAACCCCATTGATGCAAAAACAGGTTTTGAATTCAATAGTAAAATCACGCAAATTAATGAGCATGAAGCCGAATTAGGATTTGATTATGTAATGCTCAATAATGAAGAGAGTCCTATACCGGAGTTAAATCTCGTCATTACAGATCAATACGGGGTCATAGTGGCGAACATGAACATAAAAGACATCATGCTTATGCGTAATCGTATGACCACGATCAAAGGACGGTTTCTAACAACCAATCTTCCCGGAGGTATTATTGTCAATCCAGATTTCGATGAAGATATTAACGTTCCCTTGAATTATTGAAAATTAACAAAAAACATATATTTGAATATGAAAAGTAATTTATTTATCAATGTGATGTTTGCCGCAATGACCTTAATTGCAGCTACCGCTTGTGACGAAGAAGAGGTAAGTCGGATGGAAAACAGTGAGGTGGTAACATTTGCTATTGCCCTGCCGGGGGAACCTATGACACGTTACGGCGAGGGAGAGAAAGCGACTTATCTATCTTACGCAGTCTATGAAGCGGATTCTAAAAAACCTATTATCCAAAAAGAAAATGAGGTATTAACAAACAAGCCAACAACCCTGACGCTTCCTCTTGCTGTTGGTAAGACTTACGACATCATCTTTTGGGCAGATGCCTATAACGAAACGGAGGCACCTTATACTATTGATTTTAACACCCAACAATTGACTGTCAGTTATGACAATGCGATCTCCAATGATGAGAAACGTGACGCATTCTTCGCCGGACTTACAGATTTGACCGTGACGAGAGACATGGGTACGCAAACAATCGAAATGAAACGCCCATTCGCACAGTTTAATGTTGTTGCCGATGATTTGGCAACATCCGGTATTAATATTGATAACCTGAAGACAAGTGTCTCTGTAGAAGGCGTACCTACCGAATTAAACCTGCTTGATGGAACAATATCCACTCAAACTACCAATGTAAGTTTTTCGGAAGCTTCAAAAGCGGAAGGTATGATCACCATTGGTGGTAAAAATTACGATTACCTCTCCATGAACTACCTACTCGTAGGCACAACAAGCGCTGACGCAACAGCGCAAAAAAGCATCCACAATTGCACGTTTACTTATAGTGACGGAACAAACACCCAGACTATCAAGATCCCTAACGTACCGATGCAACGTAACTATCGAACCAATGTTTATGGTTCACTGTTTAACAATAATGTCAACTTCAGTATCTCGATTCTTCCGGGTTTTGAAAGCGAGCATAATCACAAAATTATCAAATCCGCATCAGATTTACGGACAGCTCTTGCAGAAGGTGGGAATTGGGTACTTCAAGAAGACTTGACAACAGATATGGCACTTACTGTCACTCCCGGCAAGGAATTAAATCTCGACTTAGGTGGCAATACTTTAAATGCCACAAAATTGAGTATGGCATATAAAAACGGTACCGAGAACGTATCTGGAAAAAACTGTACTTTTGCCAATGGTGTTATTGACATCGAAGCGAAATCAGGCTCCAGCATACAAATAGTCGCCAAAGAGATGCAAGTTGTTTTCGATAATGTCACTATCAATTCAGAGGACAAACAATCCGCAATCTTGCTTGGAACCGCTGGTGGCGATTTTTCTGAGGCGGTACATAGTACATTGGTCATGAGGAACTGTACCATCAACGCCCAAAAAACAAGCGGTATCGTTGTTGGTAGACAACAGAATATAACATTAGAGAATACCGTTATTAATAATGCTAATGGAAGTGGTA
>NZ_LT669937.1 GCF_900128505.1 Parabacteroides timonensis | reverse complement strand
CGTGTGACACGTAAAAGCCGTGTAAGTGATTGTGTGACTATGATTTAATTCATTGATTACACCTGCAATTCCGTTTGCAGTAGTCTGAGAGTACGTGCATTGCGAGTAATCTCTTTGTGCGAAGCTGCTCTGACAAAGTACCCTTTCCGAAAGGAATAGACCGAAGCGTGAGTGGAGGTTAAGGCAGATAACATCGTTCTGCCGAGGGGCGAGACTTGATGGTATGGTCAACCAATGTGAATGTCCGATAAACATCGTTACGAAGAACAAGCCAAATGATGTTGAGGGCTTCGCTCCAAAAGCGAGGCTGTAGGCTTGAACCAAAAGGTGCGCAGTCGGTCAACTCCCTGTCCAGGTGGGGTTGCACGGACATAATGACTGCCGGTGGATAGGACAGACCTAACCCATTATCGTCACTTGCATGGAACGTGGTAAGCCCGTATCTCTCCCCCTCTTTGAGGAGGTAAGCGAGCCGCAAGGCAAGCCTATATGGGGTGCGGGTATAGGAACGTGGAAAAAGCGAATGCCGCTCTGTAATGGAGCGGATACGGATTGACCTCATTGCCATGTATGGCAGGGAGCCACATCATCCGACACGAAAGTGTGCCCACTTCCACAAGGTAACTCTTTACAATAAACTTATAGAACTTCTAAAGAAAGGAAAGCAAATGAACAAATCGAAAGAAAAGTGTGCGCCTGAAAATATGGTCCTCTCTGATACCGAACGTTGGAAAAGCATTGACCGACACAAGGCAGAGGAGTATGTTCGGAAGCTGCAAGCACGTATTGTAAAGGCTCAAAGGGAAGGCAGACACGGCAAGGTCAAGTCCTTGCAATGGCTGTTGACCCACTCGTTCTACGGTCGCTATCTTGCCGTAGTCCGGGTTACTACTAATAAGGGTAAAGACACCGCAGGAGTTGACCATGTAAGGTGGTCGTCCGATGCGGCAAAAGTCAAAGCTATTGACACACTCAAACGCCGTGGCTATCAACCGATGCCCCTGCGCCGTGTGGAAATACCGAAGAAGAACGGGAAGAAACGCCCCTTGGGAATCCCTACGATGAAAGACCGTGCGATGCAGGCTCTCTATCTGATGGCTCTCGACCCTATTGCGGAAACGACAGGCGACCAACACTCCTACGGCTTCCGTAAATATCGCAGCTGCCAAGATGCAATAGCCCAGTGTCACAATGTCCTTTCAAGGGATGTTGCCCCCAAATGGATTTTGGAGGGAGACATCAAAGGATGCTTCGACCACATCAGCCATGAATGGCTTCTTAACAATATCCCTATGGATAAGGGGGTGCTGAGAAAATGGCTCAAAAGTGGTTATGTATTCAATGGAAGTCTTTTTCCGACCGAGGAGGGAACTCCACAAGGAGGCATAATCTCCCCAACCCTTGCCAACATGACTCTTGACGGGCTACAATCCCTTGTCCAAAAGGCGGTGAAACCCTATTGGCAACCTACCGCAGACGGACGTAAATGGATTAAGCCCAAAATCAATCTCGTGCGCTATGCTGATGACTTTATTGTCACTGCAAAGGATAAGGAAACAATTGAGGATGTTATCCTGCCCCTTATACGGCAGTTTATGGCAGAACGTGGACTGATGTTGTCGGAAGAAAAGACAAGGATTACTCATATCAGTGAGGGCTTTGATTTCCTCGGCTTCAACATCAGGGAATACAAGTCAAACGGAAAACTTCTGACTAAGCCGTCAAAGGACGCGATGAAGAATTTCTGTGACAAGGTTCGTACGAAAATCAAGAGCAACAAGTCGGCAAAGGCTTCCTCACTTATAAGGATGCTTAACCACATGATTCCCGGATGGGCAAACTATTACCGTTACGGGGCATCATCGAAAGCATTCTCACGTGTGGACTACGAGGTGTACAAGACGCTTTGGCAATGGGCAAGACGCAGGCATCCGAAAAAGGGCAAACATTGGATTAAAGACAGGTATTTCAAACAATTGCATGGACGTGAATGGTGCTTCGCCACTATAACCAAGAACAAGAAGTCGGGTAAGGAAACGACTTTAAGTCTTAAAAGGCTGGCGGACACTCCCATATTGAAGTACGTGCGTGTCAGAACCAATACTAATCCATACGACCCTGCCGATGCTCCTTACTATGCACGGCGCAAGTCAAAGAACACGGAGAACCAACTACGTGAGATTGATGACCTGCTGCGTATGATTTGGATTCACCAAGAAATGCGTTGCCCAATCTGTGGAGAGATTATTGACGATGAACGAAGATGGACGACTATCAAGGAGACTGTCAACGGCAAACCGTTCAAGATTCTCATACACAGTTCATGCAAGAACAAGAAGTTTAACCCTAATAAAATTAGTAGGAAATGAGGCAGAACTATTCCTTCAGTAAGAATGGTAATGCGTTGCTTGAGCCGTGTGAGGGGAAACTCTCATGCACGGTTCTTAGAGGGGAAAGCCCCAGCAATGGGGCTGACCTACTCGACAC
>NZ_LT669936.1 GCF_900128505.1 Parabacteroides timonensis | reverse complement strand
CTGGAATGCTCCCCTACCATGTCTTACGACATCCATAGCTTCGGTAAACAGTTTATGCCCGAGTATTATCCACGCCAAACTCCTCGACTAGTGAGCTGTTACGCACTCTTTAAATGAATGGCTGCTTCCAAGCCAACATCCTAGCTGTCTCTGCAGTCTGACTTCGTTAGTTCAACTTAACTGTTATTTGGGGACCTTAGCTGATGGTCTGGATTCTTCTCCTCTCGGACGCGGACCTTAGCACCCGCGCCCTCACTCCAGGGCAATATATAATACGCATTCGGAGTTTATCTGGACTTGATAGGCGGTGAAGCCCTCGCATCCAATCAGTCGCTCTACCTCATATTATACTAACCCTAGGCTGCACCTAAATGCATTTCGGGGAGTACGAGCTATCTCCAAGTTTGATTAGCCTTTCACCCCTACCCACAGTTCATCCGAAAGCTTTTCAACGCTTACCGGTTCGGTCCTCCAGTTAGTGTTACCTAACCTTCAACCTGACCATGGGTAGATCACTTGGTTTCGCGTCTACTCCCTCCGACTATACCGCCCTGTTCAGACTCGCTTTCGCTTCGGCTCCGTATCTGAAATACTTAACCTTGCCGGAGAAAGTAACTCGTAGGTTCATTATGCAAAAGGCACGCCGTCACAGCTTACGCTGCTCCGACCGCTTGTAGGCAGACGGGTTCAGGGTCTATTTCACTCCTCTGTTCGAGGTTCTTTTCACCTTTCCCTCACGGTACTGGTTCGCTATCGGTCTCTCGGGAGTATTTAGCCTTACGGGATGGGCCCCGCTAATTCACACAGGATTTCTCGTGCCCCGCGCTACTCAGGATACTACTAAGCTTCGTCAGTAAGTCGTATACCGGGCTATCACCGTCTATGGCCGTTCTTTCCAAAACGTTCTACTTTACTAAGTTCTTGCTACATCGTAGTCCTACAACCCCG
>NZ_LT669935.1 GCF_900128505.1 Parabacteroides timonensis | reverse complement strand
TCCGGAGTTGATACACGTGCATAACCATATTTCATAATTTTTACGGCAAAAGTAGCACGTACATAGCTTTTGAAAAATATAGAGAAGGTGATTTTTAAATTTATTAAAACGAACGTTTTTTTAAACTGAAATTTTTTCTTCCTTTTCAAGATCTGTTTGTAACCTCAAAAATTCCGCTTTCTTTCCTTGCGATTTTAACCCTATCACGCAAAGGACCTATAATAGGTGTTTTCTGATCAATTCCATACATATATAAAACAGGGTCAGAAGCGTCACCTGATATAACTTTCACTGTTTTATTGTGAAAAATTAGTTGTAAAAAACTTTGTTTTTCCGAATAATCAATCACTCTATATAATTCTAAATGATCCTCTCGTCTTGAGACTATACCATGTCTGAAGATCAGTTCATCCTTGGTAATAATCCATTTTGTAGCAAACAGTGTATCTATGTATGTGTAACATAACATAATCCAAACAACTAAAAACAGCCCCATCAGCGCATAATGTACTGGCATTTCTAAATTCCAATAAATAGCAGGGAACGGGAGTAGAGACGCAACAACAATTATCACAAAATACTTTGAAACCCAATAACCTAATTTGGGTTTCAAAGTTATATCCGCTTGCAAATCGCTTATCATTCTACATTATTTTTATAGTAATGCAAATCCTTTACTGTGTTTTTGCCATCAGGAACAGAGACCGTATTTTTATACACCTCTTTATTGTCCTCATATACCGTCATAGTCAAGGTTGCACCAGATTTGCTAAGTATAATTCCTTGTGAGGAAAACATTTGTACTTTGTCCGTAGTATAATACACCTTCTTTCCTACAAATTCCTCATTTATAGATGCCTGCTTCAAATTTTTATTATCAGTCGCATCATATAACGGAACATTGTCTGTGTTTAATACATGCGCTTCAGCCATATAGTCTGTTCCAATGACCTCAAATACAACCTTATACGTATATGCTTCATCTTTCAGTGAAAACTTATCATCATCCGACCCACTACAAGAAAATAGTATCAAGAAGGTACACAACAAGAAAAATAATCTACTCTTTTTCATTATACTACAATTTAATATTAGATTATCACTACTTTCCATATTTTATTCTACCCAAGCAGCTGATCATGTCAGGAGTGAGCAAAAATGTTTCTGTTTTTTCCTGCCTAGCCTTTAAACTAGGTGGAACAATTGCATACTTGCATTTCAATAGTTTGGCTAACACCTCTGTACTATCTCTATCCTTATACTCCATTTTCTTTTTCTCTATCCATTTTAAATTATCTTTAGCCTTGGCGTAATCAGAGAAAGAAGTTCTGATCAAAGCACGGGGATTCTCCGCTCTTTCTATTATTTGTACCTGTTGAGCACCTTTACTTTCCAAATACAATAAACTGTCGGAAACTGTCACATCTTTTTCTTCAAGCAACTCTATCAATTCAAACTTAAGATCAGTCCAAGTACCGTCTTCATCTGTTTGAATCCAATCGGCAATTGCCTTTTCATATTCGGGGGAGCCACATGAACTTAAGCCCAATATTAAAACTCCCAATAATAACCAATTTTTCATATATGTAATTTTTATGTTTTCACAAATATATAGTTTTTATTCTTTCCATGCCTTATGATTATTGTCTTTTGGCATAGTTTTTTCTTTGTCTTTATTATCCGTTGCCGATTTATTCTTTACATCTTCCAATATCGCATTTACTTTTGTGATGATTGAACGATAATTTGTATTTACTATTTCTTCCATTATATCATACTCTAATTCTCCTTTGCCTTCTCCCAAATTTACAAGTTTGGAAAAAGGTGGAATATCCTTATCTACAAACTTACACATATTAAATTGTGTATTAAAATAAGGAGGTTTACCACCAGCGACCTTGCCGATGAAGTGACCTACACTCTGCCCGGCAACTTCACGAGCCTTTACTACTTTCTCTTTTTGCAGAGATTCGGTCATGCTTCCAGTACCGGATTCCTGATGTGAGAACGATTCCTGTGCTTCTTTCGTTTCTCCCAAAAGATTTTCCAGATCCTTTGCCGTCTTTTCGTTACCGGTCATTCCATAGGCTTGGCTACCACAAGAAGATCGCAGGATATTTGCACTTTTCTCTCCATAATCCCGGATTGCTTGATTAAAGTCCTGTACGGCTAAGATTGTAGCTACATTGTGTTTACGTGCTGTACCTATAAATACATCTATACCCTGCAAATTTACCGTTGGAAATTCATCCACCATAAAAACGCTCTTTTGTTTGCCGGGATTATTCATTTGCGACATGACAACGCTAGCGATACAACTAACAGGAGGAGATACTGCTTCTTTAATTGAAGGAGCATTGCCTATACACAGCAGTGTAGGATGATCCGGATTAGTTATATCCAGTGAATATTCTTCTTCCGGAAGTGGTGATAGCACCCAAAAGATGTATTTATTGTTAAGCAAAACAAGCGGAGTCTGTGCAGAAGATACCGCACCAGCGGTCTGCTGCTGTGCGCCTAAACGCCATGCGGTTAACATGGAAGACATGTTTAGCGCAATTTCCGCATCCTCAGAGAGCCATTTAAAGACCAGATCACTATCTGATAATGCAAAAGCGATTACATGGGGTAAAGTTCCTATTCCCTTTGCTCGTTCTTTGTAACATTTATAAGCAATTGAATATACATAGTTAATCGCATTGTTCGCCCAGAAATCAGTTTTTTCCTTCCATGAACTTTCAAGGTTTTTCATTAAGGTAGTAGCGATATTACGAATAAACAAGGATTCGCTTCCTTTAGGAACATATTTTTCCGAAAGTACATTAACACGAACCGTCCGGTACATGTCTACAAAATTTATGAAAGCGAAGGCTGGTGTTGATACATTCTTTCTTTTAAAATATTCTATACTACCGTATGCGATCCGGGACAAAATAGGCGACCCCGGTTTAGTAGGATCTCCTTCCCAATCATATACAAATCCGGCATAGTTACGCTCTGCACATTGATAGATGATACCCTTAATCCAGCTTTCCGATTTTCCAGATCCCGGACCACCGTCAATATAAAGATTTTGCTGTGGCTTATGGATTCTAAGATTTCCTTCTACTGTTTCAAAATCAAAATAAAACTCTGATTCTTCATGTGATATCCCGAAGATAGATTTATCAGATACCACATGCCGTTTAAGGTAAAAGCCAGCTGTCTGGATCACAAGTATTGTAAATCCTATAAATACTATCGGAAAAACTAGTAAATTGTACCATGATAGAACATTACTGAATCCTAATATCAAAGCAATTGCTAAAACTAATGTAGTGGTTGTATATGCATATTTTAAGGACTCATCCTTTCTCTTTTGCACCGGGAACAGAAAAGCCAATCCTGTTAGTAATATTACATATAGGAATCGAAACATGATAGCTTTGCGTAAAAGCTTTCCCAACTGCAATAATATAGCTGGGCTTGGTGAACAAAGATCATTCACCAAAACCCACTGAAAGATTATCACGCCCCCGATTATTACGGAAAGCAATATAAAGACAAATGATAATTCCTTCTTTGCTGGTTCCATTATTCTTTATTCTTGCTAGAGAGTAATTGAACCTTATCTACACTCATAGTTACTGAAGGGACTGTATCACCAGTATCACGCTTAAAGATACCGACAGTGATTTCCCCGTACACATGAACCATAGTTCCTGTTTTTAAAAACTCCGCAACCTTTGTTTCGTAATTTAAGAAACAACAGATCCACAACGTTTTTTCTTCGTTTCCCTCTTTGTATTTAGTGGAAACATTGAATGAACAACCTTTCTGTGTTTTCTTGGCATCTGATCCAAGATAACCCGTAACATGACCTATAAACATACGCTAAAAATTTAAAGATAATTGTTTGACTTCATTTTTATTTTTTGATTCGGAAAATTGTAGGGAAGGAGTAGGATCATCCAACTTTATATTAAATATATTCTGTGCGGCAATATATATTTTCGGATCTGCATCCTTTAATGTATCAAGTTCCTTTGCAGACAGTTTATATCCCTGCTCCTTTAGGTTAACCAATTCCTTAAACGAACCGGCTAGCGCAGCTGCTAGAGCTATATTAAAAGCTGGTGATAATTTTTCATCGTTCCGGGTTTCAGAAAAATCCTTGCTATCATCTACTTTTTTATTCTCTATATGCTTACATTCTTCCTGTTGCTTTTCCTGTTCTTCCTTCTTCAATAACTCATACTTGCAGACTTCATTCAAAATCATAGTGCTAGCCTTACCTACATCAACTAATACGGAATAGAGGAATTTAGGTTCTTTTTTGATCGCTCCGAGCCAGTTTTTTAAATACTGTGCGTTTTCTTCCCGGATTCCGGAAACGATACCTAGAGAACGGCAAGAGACAGCAGCGGTAAATTCTGCGATTAATTCTTCTTTTGCATATTTGGGATCACCAAACATGTTTTTCATTTCACGTCCTAAACGGGTATCTATACCGGTTGAATGTGCCATCTCATGTAACAATGTGCTATAAAATCCTTCTCCTGTATAGAATTGACCTTTAAGGGGTAAATATATCTTGTCCTCTGAAGGACGAAAAAAAGCCTTGTCAGAGAAAGAAGAAACAATAGGACATAACCATGTACCGTGTTTTATCATGTGATCTAACTCCGGCGATGAAAACATTCCCTGTTCATCTTTCAATTTAGGACAATTAAATTTACCCTTCAATGCCTTCCATTTTTCCGGATATACTTCCGCAAAGTTTGTTTGATCAACATTAAACACGTGATAAGGTTTTGTATAAGGAATAACGGTATATTCTTTCTGCTCTTCCTTAGTCAAAGCCTTATAATCATCCATCGAAATTTTATTCCCCTTATCGTCTTTAATCATAAAATTCCAAAATAGGACAGGAAAAGAGGATGCTCCTTTGTTTATGTGAAGCCCTTGTTTCTTTGCTTGCGGAAAAGTCATATATACAGGTGTCTGGAAACTACGTTCCTCTTGAAGAAGAAAAAGCATGAAGGAGTTGATTCCATTATAAAAACGCCCATCAATATTTTGTGGTAAGCCATATCCTGTTGTTGTAAACCAAGGTTTATGACAATCCGCATCGACTTCCGTAAGTTTCTTTATCATAAGATCCGCAAATTTTTGCAGAGCCTTATCATTTGCCTGATTATCCATGACTTATTGATAAAGGTGTTCATTTTCATATTTTAGCAACCATTCAGCAGCGTTTTCCGCATTCGGGCTAACTCCTTCAGCTTGCATATCCGCAACGTAGAGAGCCGCTAAATCTTCTTGAGCTAATAAAAATTCAAGATCGTCAATCTCCCCAGTCTGATTCTTTTCTACCAATTTGTTGTAATCTTCCATGATATTTATTTTTAAGTGACAACATTTTTTACTTTCGGAAAAATCTATTAATTATAAATCGGAAAACATCTTATTTACCGTATTGGCGAGAGGACGCTTTAGATCTTTTTCTGCACTTTGTTGACCTTGTGCTAGCTTAACATCTCCGAGCGTATTAGCAGAGCCTTTCAGATTAAATATCTTCTGAACGGCTATCATCGTATTGCCAGATGCAGTTTCATTCAAAGACTGAATCAACTCTTTGGAAGGTTGATAGCCTTGTTCCTTCAGTTGTGACATCTTTACAAAATCGCCTTTCTCTACTGCTTCTTTAAATTCTTTATCTAGTTCCGGAGAAACCTTAGCATTAGCTGGATCAGCATTAAGCTCTACCTTTGCTTCTTTGGGTTCTTCCTTTGCTTGTGTTACTTCTTCCGCTTTTTGCACTTCAGGTTTCATCCCAAATAGTTTTTCTATAACGATAGCTTGCGTCTGATCAATCTTTGTATCTTGTCCCAAACCTCTAATAACTTCCTCTGAAGGCTTGTAACCTTCCTCTTTCAAACTAGCCATTTTTTCATAGTCATTCTTGACAACGGCTTCTCTTAACTCCTTGTCAAGATCTCGATCAGGAACAAAATCCTTACCCGTTACTTTCTCCTGATATTGTTCCCGGATCTTCTCAACTTTAAAGCCTTCTTCTTTCAATTCCTTTTCAGTTGTACCTTTGGCGATTATTCCTTCTTTTTCTAACATATCCCCAGCCTTTAACCTGATGCGTGCTTCAAGATCATAATTATAGTTTTTATCCGGATTTTCATCTTTCAGATAAAATAGGTATTCCTTATGTTCTGTGGAAAAATGGCTGTTTATTAATTGCTCATACCTTTTATCCTTCAACTCGTCTATATCGATCTTTCCGGTACGCTGCATATCCTTTAGCTTATCATTAAGATACTCTTTATCCTTTGCCACTTCTCTTGCCTGTAAAATCTGCTGTGCTTTTGTTTCTGATATTTTCTGGATGTTTGAGAAAGAATATCCTTTCTTATCCGGAAGCATAGCTATATCTGTGATTATGTAACCTTCAGGAGTATGGATCATTTTGTTATCTAAAGAATGACCATTCGCTAAAAGATACTTATCTGCTGCGGTCAATTCGTAATCTCCAATTTTAGCAGGGACAGACAATTCTTTTTCCGAACGTACCACCACTGCATTAAGATCCTTATCTACCTGAAGAAGTATATCTCCTTTTTTTGTTGACAAGACTATCACATTGCCATCAAGTAGATCTTGCTTCTGTTGCTTCGATAATTTCTTTCCGTAAATGCGATCCGGTATGGTTAACGCTTCCTTCCTATATATAATAGAAATACCGTTTTCATGCAACCGAACTTTAGCTGGTTTACCATTGATATCCGTTAATCCGGATAATACACCCTTCTCTAACTTTGTACCTTTCCCGTCTAACGAGTAACCATTTTGCAAAGCATACTCATACAGTTCTTTTCCGGTATAGCAGATTTTATTTTTATGATCGATCACAGTAAAACGATCTTTGGTATCATTTTTTAGATCACCCCAGTTAACAATGTCAACCCCTTCATTTTTTAATACGCTTTTATAGTCGGGAGATAAAGCCTGATCCCGATTAAAGAACTGGCAAACACGATCCATAGAAGCCTTTTCCGCAGATAAATCCGGTTCTCGCTTTGTGTGTGAACGTATCTTATCCATATCGATGCGAAATACTTCGTCATTCCGGGTAAAGAGCAAAGCCCCCTTGTTATAGGCTTCTTTGTAACCTAAACTTTCCGCAATCGCCCTAAATTGCCCGACATTATTATATTGATATTCTGTTAGAACCTCTTGCAGCTTCATGTCAATTATTTTAATAATTCAGCGGATAATATATATTCATTCAATATAGATAATTTCATGTGCCTTCCCCCACCCCTTTCAAACATTTCGATCTCAAAAACCTTATCATCCGGGATAGTGAACTTATTGAATGCTAGGACAAAACGATTTTGGCTTTTACCCAATATCTTTTTATCAAAGTCTTTTTGTTCTACCGGATCATACGGAACTTCCTGCTGGATAGAGTTCTTAACCTTCTTCTGATCACGAAGGAAGCATTTAATAAAATCAACGTCATAATCTATATTTGAGAAGTTTTTTATATCAAATACAAAAAACATGAAATCATCTTTTACATATAGGTTTGCAAGGGACATCTCAAACTTATTTTTTATAACTCCCAAACTGAAGATATTACGCTTTTTATAATGCAGTTTATTGATAATATTATCCATCTCTATGCTATTTACATCAATGTGTGCAATATATTTGCGACCATCGTCAAAGTTGTAAGAGTAAGTAAGAGCATGGTCTTTAAACAAGGTAATTTCATAGGTATTCAGATCTTTATCGATAACAAACAGATTAGAGGGTTCAAAGGCATCAAAGGTTGTACCAACTTTAACCATATTATTATAATACTCAACCCCGAAAACTTCTTCATTTCCTTGTTTCAGATACAACACATCTGCTGGAAAAAACATTTCTGTAGTATTGTTATTATTGACTATCACGTTATAACAACGTGATCTATCCACATCACCGGCATATACGATATTTCCGCAGTGATCCGTCATTCCCGATAACAGATAGGATATTTTATAAGAATAGACATTCCCGTTTGTACAAACTATGATAAGGTTTGTCGTTCCTGAAAAATCTTCTTCCTGTGCCGTTATGCGGACAACATTAGGAACATTTTCCACCCGTTCCACTTTTACATAATCTTCACGACCATACGAAATGTCACTTACTTGTGCAGGAAGTACTATATGTTTCGTTTTATCAAACGAAACATAAATTGTTTGGGAGTCCAGTTCTTTTTTTTCCTGTGCAGAAATGGAGAATGGAACACAAAACATGATTAATATAAAAAGCAATGTTTTCATTTTACAAAACCAATAAAAATATTTATAATCCAAAGCAGAACGAAACAAAATATTAAACTATACATCAGTACTTTCATTTCTGCTATCTTTTTCCCTTTAGAGCGTTCTATAAAGAACCTATAAGCCAAAAAAACAGTAGCTACAGCTACCATAAAATTAAGTATATCAATTATCATTATAATGCTTCAATTAGTTGGGTTAAAGGATTCTTTTTCTTTGGTTCATTCTGCTGCATCTGCATTTCTCTATACAGACGTTCTATTTCAGCTTCTTCTTCCTCTCTCTTTTTTCTATCTTCATTAGTTTCTTCCTTGATATACATATTATAGTTAGCTTTTAAATGAACCTTTACTTGAGAAAGGCTTTGATTTAAAATTTGTCTAGTAACCTGTGTAGTGGCAGTGATCGCACTAGTTACCTCACTTGTTACTGTGCCAATAGAAGAAATCGGAAGCTGAACGCCTTGAAGCAAGCCCTGTTCCATTTTCCGGGCAGCTTCAGCTTTCATGTTATTGGGTAAATTCAATCCCTCAATCGCATCAGAATCATAAATAGTAAAAGCGACAGGACTTATATATTTTCCATATCGTATGTTCTCTACCGTAATTTTCAAACGAGTAGATCCGACACTAGCATTTCCGTAGAAGATCGTATTTGCAGGGATCTCAACGCCACCAACCCATAAAGGCTCTAACAAGCGCATCCGGACAGCACTTCCACTAACAATGGTCTGATCTCCATAAATAGCAGCTTTGATAAGATTGACTTTTTGGTTAATAGTAAATTGTGACCGGCGACGCCGTTTTCCATTTTCCACTATAAAAGTCGGCTTTGAAGCTTTCTCAACTTTAGGAATAGAATCATTTACTTTCGGAAAAATATTCTCTTGAGATTTCTCTATATCTTTTCCTGATGCTTGATCCTGATATTTCTTCCTCATTTCATCCCGAAATCTTGCATTTTCTTCTAGCTCTTTGCGTATTCTTTCCTCTTTCTTTGCTTCCTTGACTATCTGATTAAAGGTTTCTTGATCCTCAATATCATTTAGTTGTTGGCGCATTTTATCAGAAAATGCACTGTTAGATTTTTTTCCTCGTTCCTTGTATTCGCTAGTAACTTCGTCCAATGGATCTTTCTTCATTTTCTCAATACGAGCTTTCATTTTCTCGTTGTATTCGTCTTCGGATGTCTGCATTTCAAAATAGAAATCGCTTCCTTTTACTTGTGATTGTTCCAATTCACGTTTCTTACGAGCATCTTCTTCCTGTTCACGTTTATAAGCATCTACCTTATTAGCGATCTTCTTTTCTCCTTCTGTGTCCGGTTCAAGAAAAGCCTGATTCACTTCTTCTGTATTGGATGCCGATTCAGCCGGTTTTTCTTTTTTACCAAAGAAAACTATTACAAAAAGTACGCCCAAAAGTAGAGGCACTAACATTAACAATTTGTTTTTGTCCTTCAACGCTTCTTTTAAAAAGTTTCCCATAGCTCCATTATTTTAATTTTTCGTCATCTGTTATTTCTCGTGGTTCCGAATATCGAACTTCCCAGCTTTCGATTTTAACACCGTGAGAGTTTTCACGTGATCGAGATACATCATATAGAGTAAAATTCACAGAAATATCACGTGCTACGCTCCCCCTAGCACGATAGCCGGTTTGCGTAAACAGTATATCCCCGGATATCGGAACTGTTTGCATATTGATATGAATATCCTTGATTATAACGCCATAGCGTATATTTTTCTGAATCAAAGAATTAAGCATATTAATATCGTTATATTCATTGTAAAGCTCTTTTCCTCGATTACCAATCAAATTAAGAGCTAATGTTACGTTATTCTCATAAGTGCTTTCATCGAAGGAGTACCACAGCGAAACAAATGTTTTGATATGATTTTCATATTCATACTTTCGCATCGCTGCAGATTCAATGGCTGCAACATCATAAACCTGTCCTGAAGTATCAAGTACTAAAGCCTTCGTATAAGCCGCATCTATTTTATTGGATAAATAGAAAAAGCAGATTGTAAAGGAGATCCCCATTACCACACAACAAGAAACCGCTATGGTAACTGTTGTTTTAAAGGCTTGATCTACCGTTTTAAATTTTGTAAGATTCATATTTATTTATTCTTCGTTATCTATAACACTTTTACCTAATGAAGCAGCAGCCCCTACATTTGTAGCCCCCCCTGCTATCGCTGATCCAGCAATCGCCATCGTTGCAGCAGCAGTTACAATAGATACCGTTTTAGAAATGATTCTACCGGCATCACCATGACCGACTATCTTACTTGCCAACCAGAAACAACAACAATAAGAACCGATCAAAGCAAGGTTCATACATAAATATTGTAGTTGTTTTGTCGCTTCATCTACTGCGTTGAATGCGTCAGAATCATAGATTGACTTAAATGTAAACCACATTATCTGATTTAAAATATTAATCACGGTAAATACCATACCAACGGAACACAGTGTACCAAACCAATTAGATAGCTGCTTTTGAAATACCGGCAGAATGGAAAAAGCAAAAACGAAGGGACCTAATATGACAAGTATCTTTACAATAACGACTCCCAATCCCAATACGATAAGCTGTATAATCCCGACCAACAATGCGGATAGAGCATGTAGGAGCATAGCTGCGAAATTGGCTGGATTTAATATTTGGGCTATTTGCTTCAATGTAGATGTACCTTCATTGACTTTATTTCCTTGATTCATATTATTCAGTTCTTTATTCATAGCCCCTTCCGGATCTTTCCCCGCAGCGACTTCCGCCTCAAGTGCCGTTTTTTCATTATCGGCTATCATCGTATGTTGTTCTTCCGCTGATCTTTTTAGAAAACTTGCAAATTCCTGTGCCCGGTTACCTTTCAGGGAAGTTGCTTCATTAATAACTTCCATCGTTCCGACAATTGTTTTTGCAATGGGCGTATATAGCGAAAGACAGAATATTAAAGCAAAACAGCGGGCTATTTCCATCAAATCCGGAAACTTATTTTCATCCGCTGTTAAAAGCTGGCTAACACCATGATATAGGTAATTATAAGCTGTATTACAGATGAAGCAGATTACTGCTACACCAAGCGCAATTACCGTCATTTGCGCAGTTAATTCCATTGTAAGGGAATCGTTAATTTGCAATCCCCACAAAAAAGTATCTTGTCCGTTCATATGGCTGATTAATTAGTATATCGACTAAAAGCAGATAAATTTCCGCTATAATATGTTTTCCCTACATGTTTTCGACTTGCATCTTTTATGATCTCACTTCTTACTGCCTCATTAAATGATTTCATTTCAGCAGAAGCCGCTTCTAGAGTTTCTCTGACCTGTCCGACAAAAGACATTCGCCCTTCACTATTCATACTGAAATAGTCGGCAACGGTAGCAACCTTGAATAATAGGTCCGTACTTAGATTTAAATTTACTGTAACTTGCTGGAAATTTAGGAACTTCAAACAATGATAGTTACCGCCTATATTCATATAAAAACGGTAATCACTACTTAGACAAGCCACATCATCCAACAATTCAGCTAGTTCCACCAAGGATTGCAGCTGGCGGAGTTGGTCTATCTTTTGCAAATTTTCTCGTATATGTGCAGCATCAATCATTTCGTTAAGCTGCTTAACCCATTGCGCTGCATTCGCTCCCCATTCGCCAAGGTTCATTCCCATGTGAGCCGGATCATTAACAACCCATTGCGCACTAGCCTTTTGAACAGAAAAAGAGCTACTCAACAGCAACACAGAAAAAAATAAGAGTATCTTTATTTTCATAATTTTGTAAATTTATTATCATAGAATAAATACTATCGCAAATATCAAAGCCACAAACCAAGCGACTAGATATGTTCTTGCATTATCTTTCTTTGTAGCTAAAGCCCAGACGACAAAAATCAGGGAGACGCCGAGCATTGCAGCGGTAATATATCCTGCTATACTAAAAGAGGTATTGTTAAATTCTCCCGACCATCCTTTTATCTCATTTAACCCTTCTACAGCATCATTCATTAATTCCTCCTTTCAATTGTTTATTTTCCAAAAAGATTGCCACATACCCCATCCCTTTAAGCAATTTAAAGAAAGTAGGGACAGACGGATTATTTTGGTTTTTCTCTATATGTGCTATATGCGCTCTATCAATATTCGCTCGTTCTGCCAGCTGTTTTTGTGAAATACCGATTCTGTTCCTGAAAGTCCTGATGATATCACCCGAATACTCGGTTATCACATCATTCTCGAATAGCTGTGTACTATTTAACACACCCTGTGTCTCATTATACACATTACAATCCATAGAAGAACCGGAATCGACCAGAGATCTTATTATATCCATTTGCTGTTTCTGTATATCTAGCATTTTATCGACAACAGTTCTTATTCCTCTGCTATTATCACCGTAACTTCCTGTTTTTCTGATCTGTGGTAAAACCTCGTGAGTGACCCATCGACGGAAGAAACGGGCTTTTGGTTTACGGGATTGAAATATCACATTGTAAAGCCCGGATTCATTAACAAACCACATTCTGGTGGGGTTTTTACCACCTGATACAAGTAATACTTGTACCCGCTTTTCATCATCATCCAAAGACTTCATGGTCATACTTACATCCGTAAGTTCTAAAGCACCACACACATCTTTTGCCACGAACCAAGGCTCACCGACTATGGATATCGTTCTAATCTCTCCGAAAGCAGAATTTTTAAATATTTGAATTTTATTTCCCATATTTCTAAATCATTTATAGTGTTTTCTTCTCTCTTCCAAATACCGGTTAATAGCGGCATAAGTAGATCCTGTTTCCTCAAAAAGCTGTTTGAGCCTTACTACAGTCGATTGCCTTGAATCAAAAGCGACAGCGGCAAATTCAGATACTTCATTGCGAAAAACATAGGTTTCGTTTCCCAATTTAATGAAGAACTCTCTCCACTTTATTTCATCATCCCTATTTTGCAGACTATCTATCATTACTAGTTCCTCTTCTGAAATAGAAAGAATATCTCGCAGATTGGGCAACTCCTTTCTATAACTTGAATGATCCAGTATTACTTTAGTATCACAGTTTATAAGTATTGAATCCTTGATCGCCGGTGGACAGTTCTTCAGGAACAGTACATTTTGAGCAGCTATCGTTATAGCCCCGTCTTTTTTACGGAATGTACGATACAAATAGGCGATAAAATCACCGAACTTATCATCACTTAAAAAGTCTAGGGCTTCATCGATAATCAATTCCTTATTAACTCCTTCACGCTTCTTGATCTTATCGATAACCATTTGAAGCGTAATAATCGCTACCAAAGGAAAATATTCCTTCTTTGCAGCGTCCTCCATATCAAACGCAATTAAATCATCATTAACTATATCAATATTTTCAGTTGCGTTCAACAAAAAGGACAGTTCTCCATCCGTATAAGGTTCTAGTAGTAAAAGCACTTCCTCTATCTCAAATCTACGTTTTTCAAAGTCAGTCATTTTTACAATAAATACATCCCGCAAGAAATCCCGGTATTCTATCAGATTAGGAGAAATCCTTTCATTTGTACCATTAACGGAAGAATTATTTACATACTCATAAAATGCGATCACTGATTTTCTAAGAATAGCTTTCTCGGTGGGATCTATAGGCTTATTTTGTTTCCAGATATAGGATAAAAGAGCACAGATCGTTTTAATAAGATCCTCGGCTGCTTCTGCATCTGAAGTATCAATATAAATATATCTACCATTCCGATCACGTTCACACAAGAACGGGTTAAAAGCAAACTGTTTCTGATTTGTAGAATCAAAATATTTACCTCGGTGCAGGCTAATCATAGACCTGTAAGATCCGCCGATGTCAATAATTGTAATATCATTACCCAAAGAATAAGACTGATAAATATAGTTGTTTAGCCAAAAAGACTTTCCGGAGCCGGACGGACCGATTACTATTTTATTTCTATTGTTTAAAGCCTTGTTATTCCATAAATTTATCAAAGCAGGATTTCCGAATCGGTCATTATACAAATGCCCTTGCAGATCAGAAATATAAATACTATCTTTTTGCAAATAACAAATCGCCTGTTTGGTCGTATTGATAAACCCCCTATAATTGCTCCGAGCATTCCCCGGTATATTAGAAAAAAATAAATTGCACAACTCCGCATTCTCGACATAACAAGAACTTTGGTTCATAAAACTAAATCCCTGCTGTGCCAATGAAATTTTCCGAATTAGAGAAGAACGATCCGGATCATTGATAATCACATTAAAAGCTGTATAAGCTGTTTGATAATCAAAATCCGTAATTTCTTTACAGAAAAGTTCTTGTTGTTTTTGCTTGTCTTTAGCCGGAGGATAAAAGTTAGTCAAATAGTTTAGCCCGTTTTTTTCAGCATTAATAGCCGTTAGCGTAGTATCTGTATCTGTTATCTCTATCACCACATTTACAATATGATCGAAAGGCAAACCAAGTCCGAGCGGATACAACATAGAACATTTAGATCGTATATTCTCTGGCAGCTCAATCGTACTTCCATACGCTTTTGATTTACCCGTATTGGGTACATTCAGCTCATAAAGATTTTCCCCTTCCACGGTAAGAGAAAGCATCGCTAAATATTCTTGCCCAACCTTCAGATCACCAATAGGAGTTACCATCATTGGGCTAACTGTTTCTTGGGTAGCATCTTTTGTTGGTTTGGCATACGAGAGATTAAGATAATCAAAGACAGCATTATTTAAGTCTTTACTATCCATCTTCTTTATCTCAAATTGGGTTATAGAAGATAACCCATTTTCAAAATTCAAGATTTTCGGTTCAATCTCTGATAACCTTTCTTCATAGTTCTTGTAGGGCTGTTTAAAAGGATAATTAAGTTTTTTAAGCAGCGATGTATTAGAAGCCTTTTTTCGCACTCCCTTTTTCAAATCTGTATTGGCAAAAGTGATATACAAATTTGTATAGCAGTTTATTATTTGCTTGTTATTAAAGTGTTTAATACTTTCCGCTTTCAATGGATTAACAGAAAAGTCATTGTTCTTATACTGGCTTACATAGTAAAAGCACTGCTGATGCACCACCGTTGCAGGAGGTAACATCTTAAAAAGCCCCTCTAACCTCTCATGTATATATTTTGCATCTTCCTGCGAAAGAGTAAATACTTCCGGAAGAAACAATTTATATCCAATGGTTAAATCTCCGCTACCGTTTACTATAACGCTATCCGTTATGGTCTGGATCGGTAGTACAGCTGAAAGATCTATTGATTTATCAGATATAGGAACTTCAGAAGGACGCATAAAAAGTATGGCGAGTAATGTAATGACACCACACAGTAATAATGCCGATATAATAATAAATCCTATCATTTTATTTTGTAATTAGTTACCACATAGTAGATATAAACTCTCTGCAAGAAAAAGCGACAGCCTTAATCTGTTCCACACATTCCGCAGGATTTCAAGATCATTTCTGCTTCATTATAAAATTGAACACCTTATGTTTATCTATTATCTGTTTAGGGGTTGCAGATCTAACCGATAAGCCGGTTAGATAGTCCGGATTGCCAGCTTTATGTTCCCGTTTTAGGTTCTTGAATAAGACACCTGAAGCAAAGAATATAGCTCCCATGACACTAACTATGATTACCGGATGAACATGCTTAAATATGCAAACAATTATAATCAAAGCATTTGCCAACATAAATAGACCAAATTGTCCCGACGTTAAGCCAAAGAACTTAATTGGTCTATTTATCTTTCTTATAGTCCTCATTAATCAGATAATAAGGAAAGCTACCATAATAACCGCAACCGCAATGATCCATCCGAGAAGGTATTCCTTGGCATGGGGATTATTCGTTGCAAGGGAATAGATCACAAATACTAAAGCTATACCAAGCACGGCAGCTAATACATACTTTGCGATATTAAGAATCGTATCAGAACCTTCTTGCGCTTTCGATTCAACATCGGACAAGCTGCTAATTTTTAATGCGCTTTGGGCTTCTACAACTTGAGGAACGACAACAAAAGTCAGCAGGAAAAGACCTAAAATCATAATAATACGCTTGTGTACACTAACAAAATCTACACTCTTTTTCAAAACTTGTACCATAATCTTAAAATTTTAATTGTTATTTTATACATGTTATTTATATATCAATCTTGCTTAAATCGGAAAAATCAACACTTTCATATTTGACAAAAACATCATCTGATTTTTCCGAAAGTACTTGATGCTGCAACGGTGGTATCTTACCAGCATAATAGTACGCCCGGTTTGAAATATACATATCCGCTATCTCTCTACTTAATTCTTCATCATCTGAAAGATCCTTTTGAAAAACTATTGTTATGCGTGGAGATAAAACTAGATCAGAATCAGATTTTTCTTCTTCAACTGATAGTGAAGCTGTACACTCCGTTTTCTTTTTACTTCCGGAAAAATAGACCAATCCTAAAATTAGAATTGAAACAATAACTATCGTAACTATCGCCAGATCAAATAATGAATAATTAGTAGTTAGATATTCAGTCATTTGTATATTTATATAAGCGACCATATTAGTATAAATATTACTAATGCAACGATATACGTAATTATAGCTTCTTTCATTTTCTCATGATTAGTTATTATTTTTTTTATAACCGCAAGACCTGCACAGACAAATCCGACACCGGCTAGCATTTCGCCACATTGTTTGAATAAGTCAATCAATGCGCTTACATCAGCTGATAATAATATCATAATCAATAAATAAGGACTTTAACACCAAGATTCCAGACTGTATTCCATTTGCTTGCATAGCTAAACGGACTCCAATACTGCTTAACACGTCCAAGTATTGCAACTCGTGGAGATACAAAGTATTCTAATTCAGGTTCGATCTTTAAGCCAAGTAGGAAATCATACTTATCATCCTGCTTCTTATACGCTTCTACTCCTGTAAAAAGACCTAGACCGAGGCTGAAATAAAGTGATGAAAGGTTTGTCGCAACTGTTTTGAAATAAGCAGCATCAATATAATAATCTTTTGCTGTAGAGTTAAAAGAAACTATCATTGGAACTTCCGTCGAATTGCTCTCATAACTGTAGTCATAAGACTTTTCAAAATAGTTCAAACCTATTTTCCAGTAGGTTGTTCGATTCCTATACTTTGATACTGATAAGTTTAGGTTAGTATTATTCCTACCAAAAATATTCAACCCATAGTTTACTTCTAGGGCTGAAATACCTGCGTAATGCCGTTGTGCATAAATGCTATGTGTACATGCACACAACATTAGCAATAAAGTCAATTTTAATAATCTCATATTCAGTTTAAAAAAACGTTCGTT
>NZ_LT669934.1 GCF_900128505.1 Parabacteroides timonensis | reverse complement strand
GCTTTATCATATTTCGCTTGAATAGGTGAACGTAGAGAATTTACATACCACTTTCTTTGTTTAATAAGCTCGCGGAAAGAATCTTCCAAAGTTAGTTTATCCATTTCTTTGATGTTAATAAAAATATATATAATTCAATATATCGAAAAATTCGAATATTATATAACTTATATATGTTATATAGGTTGTATATGTTATATAGGTTATATATCTTTGTTGAGCGATTAATTCATGCAAAGATATAGATTATTAATTTAAAACATAAATGATTATGGGAACAACAATCTCAAACACCCAAATTGATAAGAGAAAGAAACTGCTGGATCTGCCGGAAAACGTTATAACTGTGCTATCCGTACAAGCAGCTAAGGAAGGGAAATCAGCTAAAGCCTTTATGGAAGGCTTATTGATCTCCGCTGCTAATGATTTAGAAGATATTACAACTTATACGTTTCTTTCCAAAAATCAACCTGAAGGGCACGTTATGGTTAGTGAAGCCGAACAAAAAGCCTTTGAACAGAAATATGGCTTATCATGAATGTAGAATATTCAAAGCCATTTTTAAAGGCAGTAGATAAATTATCAGGGAAAGTTCTGTCTTCTGTCCTTGATATGATCCGGGAAGTGAAGAACGCTAATGGTATTGATGAAATTACTAATTGCAAGAAACTAATTGCCTATAAATCAGTATATCGGATTCGTATAGGAGATTATAGAGCATTCTTTATTTTCCACGTTAAGATTGTAGATGATACAGTTAAATTTGAATACCTAGTATCAAGAGGGGAAGCATACGATAAAAAAGTACAGTCAGAGTTACGGAAAAAGGATAAATGATAATTTATTATGGAAAAAGAATTAAGCCGGGTTCCACGCCTATTAAGTGAAAGTTACAATTCTGGGCTAGTTGAGCGCTTATATGATTCTGGTGGTAGTGTAATGTTAGATATCATAATTTACCTTTGTGGGAATCATATTAGAGATCTATTTGGTGAATCATGGTTCTCAATAGAGGATTTTTGTAATAAAATGGGTTATAATCGGACAAATCTTCAAAGAAAACTATCTAAGGAACAGCTGAAGGATCTTTTTGGAAAACGCTCACCTCATTATATCTGTAAGGATATAAACGGGGAGGAAATAAGCCATCCCATAGAAACCGTTTTTGAAGCCGCCCTTTATAAACTTGGCTTAGAAAATATGTCTTATCCTGTTTCTACAAGCGAAGGCACTTCATATATATTTATTCAGATCCTTACGAAATTTGAAATCCGGACAAATTTTAAAACCAAGAAAGGGATGAAAAGATTATATAGTGCTACTCTGAATAATCTGATAAAGGATTCTGTTTATACTCTCTATAATCTAATTGAAAGTCAGGATTATAGAGAGTTACCTTCCAAGTATCGATATTTCTATTTGGAACTATCAAAAATGATATATCTTATTAAGTATAAAATCAAAATAGGGGATGCACCTAGTTACAGATTAACCGTTGATCAGTTGGCTAAATTGTTCAACCTTAATTTTGAAGAGAATAAGGAAAGGAAAAGGAATGTAACAAAAGTTTTGAAGGGGATAAATGAACACTTGAGATTCACAAACTTTCAATTTAAGTACGTTAAAGGTGCTAATGATAAATGGGCATATACAGTAGATTTTGAATTTTCTCAAGAAACACTTGATTATTTTGATGAACGCTATACCGCTATGTTTACTCAAAGATTCTATAGTGATCTGTTATGGAGATACGCCGGTTTAGCTTTTCCTAATTGTGCGGTAGGCAGAGATCGGGTTAACAAAGTTGAAGATATAAAATCTGATCGAAACTTGTACGAGGATTATTTGGCATGGGCTAATTCTCCACAAAACAAGGCACTGAAAGAGGAAGTATATAGGGAAAATTTCTTTCGAATATTTGGAAAAACCCCTGAAGAGTTTGGATTAACTAGTAATGCCCCGACTGTGACACGTGAGCCGAAGGAATTTATAGTTAAAAATCCACCTGCTGTGACACCTGAACCGGAAAAGATTATCTAGCTGTGTAAACTGCTACACTTTTCAATTATATTAACATTTCCAGCTGTGTAAACTGCTACACCTTACTATTTCCAGCTGTGTAAACTGCTACACCTTGCTATTTCCAGCTGTGTAAACTGCTACACCTTGCTATTTCCAGCTGTGTAAACTGCTACACCTTACTATTTCCAGCTGTGTAAACTGCTACATGATTGAATTTAGCTGTGTAAAACACTACACCATTCTAATGTTTCTATAAATTTTTTAATCACTGATTATTAGCAAGTTAAGAAAATAGAATTTCTCCCAGCTGTGTAAATCGCTACACCATACTCTTAATATTACCTAAAAACCTAAACCCCCTATAATCCCCCAAAGGGGGATAAAAGAAATGACCGGAAAAATGATATTTTTCCTTCAGTTTACATCATCATACTTTCGGAAAAATACTATCGGACATGACAAATTGTCATATTTTAGGAAAGTAATAATTCTCCAATCTCATTTAATCAGAGGTAAAAAAAGAAACTACAGCTGTTTTACTTTTGGTATACGTTAAGTAAAATGTTTTTTTTGGCATGTATCAAGAAAAAACACGTTTTACTTTATTGTTTTACTAAATTATTTTACTACCTTTACAAAAAGTAAAATGATAAAAGCATAATAGATATGACTGATGATGATATTAAAGATTTGAAGAAAGATTTACTTCAGTTGTTTATGAAGTACAATGTTTCCATAGGCTTCACTTGTGCAGACTGTAGTGATATATATGGATTATATGATGATCATATAGTTATACAGGATAATAATAGTAGGGAAAATGTACTAGAAACTGATGGATGGTGGTTAAATATAAGCCATTTGCGATAATTTCAAATAATAAGAAAGGAGTAATAATATGGCAATTGATACAGAAAGGATATTTCTTTTAGCAACTAAAAAAAGCCAGCGAGTGGAAAATCTGACCTATTGTATAGGTGTGCATCGATTAGGAACTCCAAACATGGAGTACATTCTAGGAGAAACAGACAATGACCGTGAATATAGGCAAGGTGATGAAGTTTCATATATTTATCATGCGGAATATGCCTATACGTTGCAGGAGGCTCTAGATTGGCTAAATAATGTAAATTAGTATAAAATGAAATCCTCAATAAATGTTTAATGAAGAATTAAAATCCTCGTATTATAATGAAGATAGGATATGCACGTGTATCGACTCCGGATCAGAATCCAGCTTTGCAATTGGAAGCATTAGAAAAGGCTGGTTGTGAGAAAATTTATCAAGAAAAAAAATCAGCGTTTAAAGAACGTCCTGAATTAATCCGGGCATTAGAAGATCTTAGAACTGGGGATATCTTATATGTCTGGTCGTTGGATCGTTTAGGCAGATCCATGAAGGAAATCCGGACGAATGTAGATCTAATAATGAATAAGGGAGCGCATCTTGTCGATGTAACGCATAATATCGATACGTCCACTCCTTCCGGGAAACTTTTGATCCCGATATTTTCAATGTTGGCAGAAATCGATCAGGTTTTACGTACAGAAAGAACGGTTGCAGGTTGGGAAGTCGCAAAACGTGAGGGAAGAACAGGAGGAAGAAAGCCCGGCTTAAATGATTTAGCGAAAAAGAAAGCCGAGCAGGCAAAGAAAATGTATCTGTCAAAAGATCCCTTCTATTCAGCAAAAGAGATCGCTTCAATTCTCAATATCTCCACGAGAACTTTGTATAAATATTTGCGTTCTGTTGGGGTTGAACCAAAACAAAACCAGTAACCGGTTATTACACTTAATGGAAAGTAAGGTAGGAAATCCCCTACCCTATTTCCATTTTAACTTGTTGCAAAGCCCCTTTGAGTTCTTTCATTGTGTCCCTTTTGTGCTTCTTGCATTCTTCCGGCTGAATGATTTGGAACTGTTCATCTTGGTAGTTGACCGCACCGCAAATCTTTCCGTCATGGTCGCAAATGGTATCATAACCGCCAAGTGTTTCACTTAGCCATAGCATACCGCAAGAGCATTGCACTTTTATTATTCCCATATATATTTTTTAGTTGATTATTTACATGTCTTCTATTGCCAATGATTTATGGCTATTTTTTTCCTAAAGTACCGTTTATGAATTTGCGTTTATAGCTTGCTATTTCTTTCTTATTTTCTTCCAAAAATGCTTCAAGCAGATTTCCTAGCATTTGCATCATTGGAACTTTTGACATTGTAGATAGTATTTTAAGTTCTTGATGGAACTCTCTAGGTATCTTTATCGTTTCCGTGTCTATTATCTCTCTTTTAGCGAAAAGCAAAGAAAGACCTTTAGGAAAAGATGATTCGGGAAATTCTGAAGGTTCTTCTGTCATATTCTCATTTTCCTGAATGATTTCTTCTTCTTGTACTGGAGCAACAACTTTAGCTGGTTCTGCGGTGCTGGCTTCTGGTTGTACTTCCGGAATTTTCTCTTCTGAAGTCTGTTGTGATGAAACAGATTTTATACTTTGAACTTTCTTAGCTTCTTCTTTACCAGCCTGTACCAATGCGAACATTGATGTTTTGGGTTTTCCTGTATTTTTCTTTTCTTCAGCCATAATTTCATTTTTTAACGTAATTGATTAATAATTGTATCATTTCTTCTCCGAAATCATCACAGGTGTGATTATAGTTGTTTATTATCGTAGAAAGGTTTCTTTGGTAATTAACTTTGCTTTCCTTGATATGATTGTTCAGTAGCTCGAAAGGTAAATTGTCTTTGTTTGCTATAAGCTCTTTATATTCAAGCAAATTAGGTGTTACCTTGTTGGGCAATCCTTTTACTATTGTTTTGTAACCTAGACTTTCTCGTTTAGATAAGATATTTTCCTTGTAGTAATTGTAGAACTTTACAGTGTGCAATACTTCGATTTTTGAAGGAGCAAAAGGTATAATGACCACATCCATCATCATCAGGGTTTCTACTACTCCTGCCTGTTTCAAGTTTCCCGGAAAGTCAACCACTATTATATCGAAACTTTCTTTGAGAAATTCTATGCTGTTAATGAAGTCTGATGAAGATATACTCATTACTTCATACTCGTCTTTTATATCCTCTTCCTGTTGTGCTTCATCGAAAGCTCTTAACTCCCCCATTGTATTTTGCGCATCGTCTATATCAACAACGCCAATGGTTAAACCTGTCTGCTCGTGGCTCTCATGTACATATCCTGCGAACAAGGCTGTTAATGTTGATTTACCTGTTCCACCTTTTGGGTTCTCGAATGCTACGAATATACCCGGTAATATTTTTCCCATAACGTTACGAGTTTAAATTTTCCGCAATATATAAATTAATAATCTAACTAACAAATTAATCAGCTTGTTTAATAAATAATTAACTAATAATCTTATTGTATAACAAATTAATAAACCAATTAGTTAATTAATTGGTTGATTATACAATCAATAAATTAGTTATCTAGTTAATAAGTTATTTGATTTATTTATTAATTGGTTAATCGATTTTCTAATAAACCAGTTTTCTGGTTGTTTTTTGTTGCCATGCTTTCAGTTCTTCCTTTTGTTAAGTTATCTGGTTACTTGGTTAATTAGGAAATCAGTTCTTTGGGTTGATTTTTCCGAAAGTATAGATCTTAAAGTTTTGGTGCTTTATAATTTTTATCTATCTTTGTATATGCAAGGTGTGGTTTTGTAGCTACAAAACCCACCTTGCGACAGCCGAGCTGCCGAGTGATGTTCGTTTCACTCACATACATTAGAATAGAGAATAGGAATATAGAATGAAAGAGAATAGAACTAAAGTTATTCGGGCACGTCTTTCTGAAGAAGAAAAGGAACAGGTTTTCAGACGAGCTAAAGCTGAAGGTGTAACACTTTCTATGTATTTAAGGAAATCTGTTTTAGGTGAAAGGATAACTTCAAAAGCGGATATTCAAACCGTCTTTGAACTGAAAAAAATAGGTGCTAATTTGAATCAACTTGCAAAGCACGTTAACTCTTTACCTGTTGATGAAAACATTCGTATTTCATTGGAAAGTATAGAGATGTACATTAAAGAGTTGAAGCAAATAACAGATAAACTAATATGATAGCGGAGATACAAGAGCCGTTTGTAGGAGAAGCATTAAACCGCAAAATCGATTATCAGTTAAAGAAGATTGAAAGCGGTGTAGCTAGGGAATTATATAGTTCCTCTGGTGATTCTCTTATTAATATGTATCGTAATATGTCCCTTGTTGCTGGTCTGAATGATCGTGTGAAATCACCATATATAGAATTTATTCTTAGCAGCCCGATAGGGGAGGATCTTCCGGACGAAAAGTTTTCTGAAGTAGCGAAAGAATATTTAGAAAGAATGGGGTACGGTGATTCTTGCTACACAATCATAAAGAACGATGATAAAGACCATCGGCATGTACATATACTTGCCACTACGATAGACTTAAACGGATTGTGGATCTCTGATAGTTACAGCAAGGGACGTTCCGGAAAGATCATGCGAGAGCTAGAGCTTAAACATGGGCTTGAAGTTATGGAGAAAGGAAAGTTTTCCCGTAACAAGACGTTGGGAGAATCCCAGTACCGGCAATATTTCTTTGACACAGCTTTGCACAAGGCTTTGCGCAGCCATAACGCAAAAGAACGGGTGAAGGATCTTTTAGGGCAGTCGGAAACCTTTAAAACGATTAATCCTGATATGACTAAGGCTTATACTAATGCGGAATGGAAAATCATATTGGGGGAAGATACATACGAAAATATGTTAGATATGTTATCAAAAGGAAAGTTCTTTAATCCATTACTCAAGGACGAGTTGCTTTCCGTCATGGATCGTTTGCGTCGGGAATGCGGCAACGTGAAAGAGTTCCGGGATCGATTGGAAAAAGAAGGGTATTATATGCGTCTGGTATCGGACAAGGGGAAATCTCATTATGTATATGGCATTCCTGATAGGGGCTTTTATCTGAAAGATACAGCCCTTCCGGAATCGTTCCGGTTTGGGAAACTTTTGTTCGCCGGAAAACAGATGACCGCAGACGAGCAAAAGCATTACCTGTATAACCAGATCTTTGCAATTCTTAATGGTTCATCCAGCTATGAAGATTTTAAAGACCGGCTAGCGGAGCATAATATAAACCTGATCGAGCACGTCAACGGTAAAGGGATATACGGCATATCCTTTGCCCTTACAAATGTCGATACTCCGGAAATCTTTAAAAGCTCTGATATATCAAGGAGATTAACCTATCAGAACATACAAGACTTTTTCCAAAAAGAGCAGAATCCGGAACAGGGAAAAGAGCAGGAGAGAGCAACGCCCATCGATCCGGTTATCGTGTGTTATGCGAGTAATCCGCACGAGTGGGAGAAGGATCTTATCTATATGTACCCGGTTGCCATGTCAATGGCTTTAGATAACGGATCAGGGAAGCACCGGAAAGGTGATGAAGATCTTCCGGACAACAAGAAAAAGAAAAAGCGAAATAAAGGATTATCATATTAATAACAAAATTGAATAGAAGATGCGTAAAAAAAAGAAGCAAATTAGTATGGAAGCAAATCGCTTCAAAAACGTAAGCGAATTGATAAAATCGTTTGAGGAGTATTCTGGGTTCAGTATTGATCCGGAAGAGATAGATACTCGTGATAAGCTGTTGGATAAAATTTCGGAAATACAGGACTATTTATCTAATGAAGTATCAGATATATGTTCTCAGTATTATTATGAAGCAGGACAATTAATGCCTGAAGATGAAAATTAACGTATAACTATATAATCATGAACTACAGCGAAGTTTTAAATCCATACCAGCCGTTAGAAACCGGCGATTTCATGTACCGGTATTATATTAATGACCGGGAGTATATAATTTATTCACCGGAACGAAACAAGATATCCTGTTTGGAGTTGTTCGATTTCAAAGATCTTAGCGCTTATCAATTATCTATATCCATCCAAGCGAAAGTACAGGTGCAATCGGAAAGCGAGGAATTGAAGGAGTTTAGTTTTGATCACGTATGTAGCAAAGAAGATCTGATAGCTTATCTCTTTGATATTACTGAAGGAAAAACGGAGATCCGGAAGGTGAGAAAGGTTTCAAATAACGAGGGCTATTTCCTTTTTGAACTGAAGAGTGCGCATAAGATCCGGAACTTTTACCAGTTCAACCCGGAAAGTAAAGAGTATCAGCTCGTGTTTGACAATGATATTTGCTGTGCAGCGATATATGAAGATGTAACTTCTGATGTCGTAAACGTGTGCTGGAATCCTGTTACCTTTAGTATATTAGAAGGACAGACAGAGCAGCAGAATACTTCTTATCTTCTGCCTTCTTCTAATCCTATCCTTTGTGCGCATGTCTGCAAGAAAGCGCAGGAGAGAAACGCTAGGATCAATCTGTATGTTGGCAAAAACGGCATGGAAGCTCTTTTGTTCTTTTCTTACTATATAGCTTCTAAAGGGATTGAGAAAAGCATTTCTATTTTCTCCGACAGTAAGCAGGTGACTGTAGAAATGGATCGTTGGAATCCTGTTACGGTGGTTAAACTTATGTCTAAGATGCAGAAAACGATCAATGATAAGTTAAGGAAACAGTTTGGGGAAGAAGATGAAGTGACCATTTACCGGCTGGAATCCGTAGCTGGGAAATCTTTTCTTGCTTTTCAAAACCATCCCCTAGCGATAGATGTGTTCTTTCGGAATATCATCCCGTTATACGGTTTGGAAAATATTGAGTATATAGAAATGTAGCTTGTTGTTTATCTGATAAACAAGAAAAAATTATTCTAAATAGGAAACATTTTTATAGGGAAATTGTTATATTTGTGCGGTCATAACATGACCGTGTTTTTACATTTTAAGAAAAAAAGCGTTTAGCTGATTTCTGTGCAGAACAAAAGTCGAAAATTTAACACGCACAACGAAAACAGTATAGACGTCCTTCCGTATAGACGGGAGAGGCGTTTCCTGTGTGTGCGTGTAGGGCTTCGACTCCCTGTTCTGCGGATAGGTTAATGCCCTTCCGCTTTTTTTGTTTATTGGCTTTGATGTAGGGTACAAGCCTTAAAATTTAGAACAAATGGAAAAAACACAAAAAAAGATGCCCGTTTTCTTTTCAAGTTCACTGTTTGACTTCCTCAAAATAGAACCTTATAAACGTGCAACGGCTCAATCCAAAATTGAATTTCTTCGTCTGAAAAAAGAGGATATCAAAGCTATTCTAAAAGCTAAAATATCACAGGAAGGTTCGTTCGGAGTTATATTTCACTATGTCCGTTTTGAACTGAAATTCGGTTTTCTCCTGTGTGTTTTTGCTCCTGACGGGGAATGCTGCCGGGCTTATTCCTTCATTGACATATCCGCCAGTTAATTGCAGGAAGATACCAGAAACAAAAAAGTCAACGGAACGGAAAACACTGTATTATTAATTAAAATAAAAACCTATGGAAACAGAAAAACAGATCATTGGTGAAAATGCCGGAAAGGTTTGGCACGCCATGAAAGAGATCAAAATGATTACAATCCCGGAACTGGCAAGACAACTCGATTTAAGCGTAGAAAGTACGGCTATGGCTGTCGGCTGGTTAGCCCGTGAGAACAAGATCTATATAGAACGAAGAGAAGGGCTGATAATCATTCATGAAGAGAGCCGTTTCAATTTCTGCTTCGGATAAAGAAATTAAAATCAAGGTTATCGATAAGGCACGAAAAGAACTTATCCGGATTCAGACAGAAAACTACCCGGAAGAACTCAATAAATTGGTAGAAGAAACCGAAAAAGCGTCTGCGTCCACTTGCGAGAAATGCGGTGCTCCGGGTTCTTTACGGAAGTGTGTGGGGGTGGTATAAAACACTGTGCGATGATTGTTTGACAGAAATAACAAAATGATAGTGATATCTGCTAAAAAAATCTGAAATCAATCTTCCGGATTGTACAAAATGATATTGCCACAGTTGAGCATAGGGACAGATCCAGCTATAAAATGGAGTAGGAGAGTAGCAAAATGATATTTATACTTTGGGCGTTCCTTTCGGTCAGGCTTTCCGCTTCTACATGGTAAACGCTTCAATCCTTAACGCATAATGCCCACCCACCCGAATAAGGTAGGCTATTTTCCGATTGATCGGTTCGGTGAGCCATCCGGTAAACCGAATGACTTTCCCTGATCCGAACAGTCGGAAAAGGAGTACCCGGAATAAACCTTTCCAGCTGATAGGTGCAAGCACTTACCAGCTGGAAAGATATATTCCTGCATGGGTACTCCGGTAGCCGGTTGTTTGATCCCGTTATTATACTTTCGGAAAAAATCTGTGTTTAGATGCCTTTTTCTATGTTTAATCCTAGTTCTTTGCTATCGCTTTGGGCTAGTTTAATGTTGCTTAATCCGGGAGCGTCAGAGGGCAGACCGAAGATCTTCTGGACTGCTATCATCGTTGGAGCCGGTGCGGATCCTTTCAGCTCGTCTATTATTTTAGGGGAAGGGATATACCCTTCATCCTTCAGGAAAGAGATCTGTGCAAAGTCATTTTTTTTTATGGCAAGAGAAAAGTCTTTTTCTTTTAGATATTGATCTACCATTTCTTTTAAATCATCTTTTACTAATGACCAGTAGTTACCCTTGAAGCAATCTATTCCTTCAGGTGATTCTTTTACAGAATCTATTTTTTGAAACCCATTTAATATACCTTCCTCTGTAACACTCCATTCGTTCCTTTTTATTCCCCAGTCGATCATATCTTTGAATGAATATTTTTCATTTAGTTCGTGGATATCCCAAAAGTCTTTTTGTCTTGGTTCTTCTTCTGTAATGGCAGATAGTTTCATGGCTGCTATTTCCCGTATGTCTGCTATTCGTATATGGTCGATTTCTTGTATGGGGAAAATAAATTTTTCAGTATAGAAAAAATCGACTTTAATTTTGTCTATAGGGGAGTCCCCCATGTATAGTGTATATCCTAAAGCTGATGTGTCCAGAGAATCTGTATTCTCGTAATATGGAAAACTCCTTTGAATAAACTCTTTCATTTCTTTTGTATTCATGGTTCCATAATCTATATCAGTGAATAAATCTATGTCAATAGATCTTCGATGTCCTAGTTGTAGGCTCAAACAGGTTCCACCTATAAGCGTGAAATCTTTAAAAATAGGACTATTGACAAGCTTTTGCAGAGTTTCTTTTAATAAAGGAGAAACAGTTTCATAATGTAAGTTCATAGAATGTATTTTTGATAGTTATCGTTTCTTGTGTTACTATTCCATTTGTTTTTTATGTTGGGAATGACTTGTTTTATGGTTTCTATTCCATAGAACCGAATAATCTCCTTGATCTCGATATCGTTGCCATATTCAAAAGCCCGTTGTATAACCCATTCCTTGTTCCTTATCCAATTTATCTTATCTATTCGGGTGTCCCAAAATAATCCTTTACTTAGTTTAGATAAGTCAGGATGTTTCTTTCGCTCTTCTTTCATTATGAAGGTATATATGTCATGGTTGGCTTGTATTTTAAAGAAAAAGCCTTCAATGTTTATGTTTAACGCTTTTTCTATTGAAATGGAGGCTTTTATAGTGAATTTTCGTTCCCCTTTTATATAGTCACAAATACGTTGCGGATATTCATTTGACATATGCGCTAACCTTTTTTGAGATATATTCCTTTTTTTAAGGATTACATCCAATATCTTACCTGCCGGAACATCTTCCATTGACAAGTATTTTTCATATTTTATATTCATAGGACTATAATTTTGTTTTGGCAAAAATAATGACTCTTAATATAATAACCAAATTTGGTTATTGTTATTTTGGAAAAATTATAATGCCTGCTCAATATTTATCCCGATTGTTTGCCTATCATTTTGGGCTAGCTTTATGTCGCTTAGTTCGGGAGTATCAGAGGGCAGACCGAAGATCTTCTGGACTGCTATCATCGTTGGAGCCGGTGCGGATCCTTTCAGTTCGTCTATTATTTTAGGGGAAGGGATATACCCTTCATCCTTCAGCCCGGCGATCCGGGTAAAATCGTTTTTTTTTATGGCATCTTGGAACTCACATTCTTTGCCTTTTGATATGGATGCTTGTAGATCATCGTTCCAATCACTGTTTACCGATAACTCCACGTTAGGCAGTTGAAGAACTTTATCCTTCAGTTCTTCAACCGGCAGACCTTCAATATTGGGTAACTCTTGACCTTTTAAGAATGTATCTAGCTTCAACGCATATTTATAGCCGTTGCTATCATTGTCAAATATATAAGTAACCTGATCGGTTATATTATTAATATTTTGCTTTGACAGGAGCAGCTTTATAACGCCCATTTGTCCCTGTGTGATGTTCCCTTCAGTGCTGATATATAAGATGTTCTTTTCGGTATTCAGAAGCTTCATTTGATAATGGGACGCAGCATCGATCATGCTTTCACTGATATATATATGCTCTATTGGTCTTGTCTTGTCATGCTTAGACACTACGATACTATCGTATTTGTTGCCTGATATGCCTTTGAAGCTCTTGCCGTCTTCAGGTCTTATCCCCCTTTGGGAAATACCCTGAAAGCCGTTTTGGTTAATAAGTCTGGTACAGGTATTATTATAGACTTTTCCATCTTTCCGGTGTTCCCTAGAGGTGAATACCCCGGAAAATACCGGTGAAGATAGTGTATCTTGAGTAATTCCTCTCTTTTGCAAGAAATCCCCTTGATAGGGTTTCAGTTGGCTGTTCAGGAACGCCAGCTGATTAGGATCTAGTTTTGCGTTGCTAACTCCAAACCGGCTATCTTGAGATAATACGACTTCTTTATTGTTTACATAGTTCTGAACGGCTTCCCCGGCTTCTCGCAGGCTAGGCATTCTCCCGGTCTGGTCGTAGATATGCTTCTGCATTAGATCTATGATAGTCTTTCCTCGTGCTTCTCCGTGAACGTCCCAATAGGTATAGTAATCCTTACTATTCTTCTTGATAATAACGGTATCGGATCCGTTGCTCATCTTAGGGGACGAGTTGGAAGATCCGGAAACAAACTTCCAGCCTAAATAGAGAAAAAACTCCGGAAGGGAAACATCCCTTTTCAGTTTGTCAAAGTCTACTTTCATAACGTCAGATTTTTAGGTCATTACTTTTATCTTTACCTAGCCCTACATTATCGCTTTGGGCTAGTTTGATGTTGCTTAATCCGGGAGCGTCAGAGGACAGACCGAAGATCTTCTGGACTGCTATCATCGTTGGAGCCGGTGCGGATCTTTTCAGATTGTTTATCACTTCCGGGGAAGGGATATATCCTTCATCTTTCAAAGCAGAGAGCCGGGCAAAATCGTTTTTCTTTACAGCTATCTGAAATTCGTTATTATGTATCGTTTCTGTATAGAAATCTATTCCACTTATAAAATTGTTAGTCATGTTTTTTTTACTGTCAATCTCATTTTTCATTCTTTCTATAGATTGTTTAAAAAAGAAATCCACAAGATATTCATCCGTTCTTTCCCTTTTTATAAACTTTAGAGCATTAATGTATGTTTCTCTATGTTGTTTTTCTATAATCAACAAAGGAAGATCGTTCTTTAATAGTATGAAATTAGAAAACAATCTACCTAGTCTTCCGTTTCCATCACGGAAAGGGTGTAGATATTCATAGAAACCATGAAAACGTGCTGCTAATACCATCGGATGCATAGTTTTGTTATCAAGTATTTTTTGAGTATTTTCCATTAATATAGGTACTTGTTTTATAAGTTTTTCGTGATCGCCAAATATTGTATCTCCAGCGCACATATCTGTGTTAGTATATTGACCGGGTATGGCAGGTTCTATATCGTGCATTGTTCTATATGACAATGTGTGTTCTGTTAATAGCCGGTGGGTTTCTTTCAGTAATTCTTCAGACAGGGGTTTGTCTAGGTTGGAAAGAAGATATTCATATGCTTGAAAATGATCTAATATTTCAAAAGATTCTAAGAGTGTTTTTCCATAAGGAATCATGCCCAAACCCTTTTCTTTTAAGGTTCGTGTTTCATCAACGGAAAAACTGTTGCCTTCTATTCCACAGCTGTGTGCGGAAAATAGAATCTCATTATATTCTATAAAATCCTGTTTGTTGAATTTGTCAATAACAAGATTCTTATACTCTTTTACAAGTGCATCATATTCTTTAATTTGTTTATCAAACATAACGTGCCATATTTTAATTTGTTTCTTTATTTTTATAGTTTCACATATTATGATTTAACAATCATAACTCATAATATACTCCTTTCTCTATTTCTTTCATTACATCTTTAGGCGCACATACATTCCATTCCTTGAAATAGGCATCACAACGGGAAGGATTTATAAGGTAACTCGTTGTATTTTCCATCTTCTTTTTACATATATCGAAGAACATATCCGATAGGTTTAGTTGTTCCTGAAGCTTGGACAGGATGAATCCTGTACGTTGATACAGGCTTTTCTTTTGGTATAGCTTCAGGCATTCTAACATATCTTCTTCTATTACGGAATCCGGATCAACCTCGATTAAGGCAAATAACAGTTCTTCAATGCCACCGGCTAAGCCTATATTGTTTAAGCAGTCAATTATGGTTTGGCTGATTGATGTAACCTTGATAGGATAGCCGGTATCTTTTTTTGTAACCAATGGTTTGTATATAAACTGCAAAGGCTTATATACATAACGCTGGTTCAGGTACTCAAAAGACCGGAAGGGAGTAGAACTGTGCACATAAAGCCAGTTAAATTCCTGTGTCTGTAACATATAGAACTCCAATGCAGAATGATAAGCTAGGCAACCGTTATCAACGGAATTGCAAGCTATCTGATACTTGTTCTGTATGTCAGCCGGCAAATATACTCCCCGGCGAATATGTGATAACACCCCCCGCTTTTTCCAGCTGTAAAGACGGGATTTCATGGTGTTATATCCTACCGGTTGATCTATGCTTATCCTACCTGTTTCTTTATATTTTGATATTATATTACTCATCTCTTAGGATTTTATACAAAAATATCATTTTTGATAGTTTTGAGAAAAATTCTAATGAATTATTTTTATATTTAATTATCATTTATAAATTAGTAGGCAGATAAACTATCTGTTTATACAAAACGATAGTGATATCTATCGCAAAACTCAAAAATCTATCTTCCAGATTATACAAAATGATATTGCGTGCATGGCTGAAGGGGGCGGATCCGTCCCCATGCAGCCAAAAACGACTAACAAAATGATATTTCAAAAACCTTTAAACCGGGGGCGTGCTGCCTTCGGCTGCGGGGCTTCTTCCGGCTGCTGCTCCTGCTCCCGTTGTTTTCGCTCCATCTGCTGCTGGACTGATCGTTCTGCCTGTTTTCGTATTTCTTCCGGTGTGCCGTTCTTCATGGCATTCCGGTACTCGAATGTGTCTTTCACGTCCCTATCATACCCGAAGTGCTTATCAAAGCATTCTTCACACTTACACCTAAATTCATTCCTATCAAAACCACCTTTTACGTTGCCACAATTCTTTTTTCCAGTGTGGGTTGTCATGGGGCTGATTGAAATTCTCTTTTCTTTAGTTTGTCGTGCTACAATGATATGAACATATAGATTTTCTTTGTTTTTTCCTCGTCGTTTATAATGAATTTTGCCGTAATATAACAAATCATCCGATTTTATTCCCTTGCCGAACCCCTCCGCATATTGGGGCATGACTTCGGTACGGATATAGTCTTTTAGGGCTACCGCTTGCGTTTCTCTGGTCGCTCCAATTGTCGCTAGTTCTTCCGTTGAAGGACTAATAATTATAACATAGAATTTGGCATCACTATGTTTTAATTGTTTCCGGTTATTGTCTATTGAGGAAATAAGTTCGTTGACATTTACCCGGTCTTGGTCTTGACTAAAGAACGGCTCCGGCTCTTTCCCCTCTTTCATCCTGTCTATATCTTCATGCTGAAGATAAGATATTAGATCAATGCAACTATTTTTATTTGCATATATACCTTTGTTACTGATTTTTATTATCATCTTTTTTCTTTTTGGGTGTTATTCCTTCCAATTTTAGATATTTGTATAGGGTAGCTCTGGATATTCCTACTACCCGGCAAACATCATCTATTGTCCCGGTTTCATTTTGTAAATACTTGATATATTCTATAACCGCTAATTTTGCTTTTCTTTTGGCTTGATCTGTCAGACCGGGCTTCCGTCCTCCTATTCGTCCCTTTGCCTTTGCTGATGTCAAACCTGCTATTGTACGTTCAGAAATTATATTTCGTTCCATCTCTGCAATACAACACAAAAGATGAAACGCAAACTTTCCGATTGGTGTTGATGTATTTAATTGCTCTGTTAGACTAATTAGAGCAATATTTTTCTTTTCAAGAACTTCTTGAAGTTTTATAAGTTCGCTGGTTCTTCTTCCTAATCGGTCTAGTTTCCACACGATAAGCTGATCTCCTGTTTTTAATTTTGCAATTAAAGCATCTAAAACAGGCTTATTTTTATTTTTTCCAGATATTTTTTCTTCACAGATGTGATCCACTCCGTATAAACGTAAAGCGTCCAGTTGGAGGTTTAAGCATTGATCCGGAGTTGATACACGTGCATAACCATATTTCATAATTTTTACGGCAAAAGTAGCACGTACATAGCTTTTGAAAAATATAGAGAAGGTGATTTTTAAATTTATTAAAACGAACGTTTTTTTAAACTGAA